>JAITHG010000107.1 GCA_031280075.1 Eubacteriales Family XIII. Incertae Sedis bacterium
ATTTTCGCATTCAAAACGCCCTTTGTCAAGAAGCAAATGTTCAGATTTCGGCAATTTTGGCGATTTGGTCGTTTGTGCCGCCTCCATGTTTGAAGGATTGCCTTACCGCCCCCTGCGCGCGAAACGCCGGTAGAGCCTCGCGAGCTTCTGCCCTTTCGGCAGCAGGGCAAGCTCTTCCTCCGTGACCGATTTCAGGGCGAAGAGGAGGACGAAATAGGCGAGCGCGCCCGCCGAGATGGCTGCGAGGGTCGCGATCCCGTTGCCAGCCAGCGGCAGCAGGAGGCGGTGCAGCCCGAAGGCGAGAAGCCCCATGACGAGCGCTGCGGCGAGCGGCTTCCCGAGCGTCTGCGCCCAGCCGAAGCGCGCCCCGGTGTGGCGGCGCACCGCGAGGAGATTCAGCGTGGTCGCCACGACGTAGGCGCAGACCGTGCCGATGGCGGCACCCTTGATGTTGACGGAGGGGATGCCCGTCAGCACCCAGGTCAGGGCACCTTTGCAGCAGGCACCGATGATGAGGTTGACGACCGGGATGAACTGGCGCTCGATGCCCTGCAGGATGCCGGTCAGCGTCTGGATGGACGCGAGGAAGACGATGCCTACGGCGAGGATGGTCAAGGAAGGCGCAGCGCTGACGGCATCTTCGAGCTGCCTCGCGTAGAGCAGGCGCATGATCGGCTCCGCCAGCGCGAACAGCCCCACCGTGCAGGGCAGCGCGATGATGAGCGTCGTCCGCATGCTGAGCACGACGTTGTGCTGCAAGAATTCGCGGTCATCCGTCTTGAGCGCCGTCACGACGGTCGGGACCAGGCTGATGGCGATGGCCTGCGTCACCACCTGAGGGAGGTTGATGAGGGGCGCGGCAAAGCCCGTGAGCTGTCCGTACAGGGCGCGCACTGCCTCTTCCGTCATCCCCGTGTCCGCAAGCCTGCGCGTCACGATGAAGAGGTCGATGTTGTTCATGATGGGCATGACGGCAGCCCCGACCATGATGGGCAGGGCGATGAGGAAAAACGTCCCGAGGATGCCCGAGGCGGGCTCCTGCCTGCCGTAGGCATCCAGATGCGTGTGCCTGCTCTCGCGCAGGCGCTGTGTGAAGAGCTTTGATTTCCGCACGGCGCGGTAGATGAGGAAGGCGAAGAGCAGCCCGCCTGCCGCGCCCGCCGTCGCCCCCAAGGTTGCTCCCGCAGCCGCCGAAGGCTTGCCGAGCGGGAGCAGGAAAATCGCCATGGTCAGCCCCACGCCCACGCGGAAGAGCTGTTCCATCACCTGGATGATTGCGGTCGGACGCATGTTCTGCATCCCTTGGAAAAAGCCGCGGAACACGGACAGCACCGTGACGAACAGCAGGGCGGGGGCGATGGCGCGCATCGCATAGACCGCCTCATCCAGCCCTGCCGTCAGCCCGGTGAACAGACCTGCCCCGAAGTACAGGACGGCGGAGAGCGCGACGCCGACGAAAGCCATCATCGTCAGGACGACCTTGAAGATGCGGTGTGCCCCATAATAGTCGCCGAAGGCGATCTTCTCGGACACCATGCGCGAGATGGCGACCGGCGTGCCCGCGATGGACACGGTCAGGAGCAGGACGTAAATCGGGTAGGCGACCTGGTAATACGCCATGCCCTCCGCCCCGATGATGTTGCCAAGAGGTATGCGGAAGACCGCCCCCAAGATCTTGGAGACGATGCCCGAAACCGTCAGAATGGCTGCGCCATACAGGAATGTCTTTTTCGTCATGTCCGAAGTTCTGCCCCCGTCAACCTGCTCAACCTGCCCCCTCTGGCATCTGCGCCTCCATCGCGGAAAGGATGCACCGCACGGCATCCCCTGTCTCCGCCCTCACGCGCGCGAGGTCGATGGTCTTCCAGTCTTCCGCCTGCCTTCCGCCGCCCTCGAACACGATGCGACCATCCACCATCGTCAGGCAGACATCGCTGCCGCTGCCCGCGTATGCGAAGGCGTTCGCCATCTCGAAGATGGGCGACCAGGAGGGTCCCGTGGTGTCCAGCAGCACTAGATCGGCGCGGAAGCCCTCGCAGATCCGCCCACAGTCCTCC
This sequence comes from Eubacteriales Family XIII. Incertae Sedis bacterium, assembly GCA_031280075.1. The sequence continues at coordinate 2,058 of JAITHG010000107.1, forward strand.
CGACCCTGGGCGAGCGCCCCCGCGCGCGTGGCGGCGAAAAAAGCTTCCATGGGCGTGACTGCCGTCGGATCCTGCCGGTGCGCCTTGCCGAGCAGGGCGAGGTATTTCATGTCCTCGTAGAGGTTGAGCCGGTTGTTGCTCGCCGCGCCGTCCGTGCCGATGCCGACGTGCACGCCTGCCTGCAGGAAGGCGGGGATGTCCGCGATGCCGCTCGCGAGCTTCAGGTTGCTGACCGGGTTTGCGGCGACGGTCACGCCCTTTTCCGCCATCATCTCGATGTCCCCGGTCTCCACGTGCACGCAGTGCGCCGCCGTCGTGGGCACGTCGAGCAGACCGCACTCCGCCATCCAGGCGATGGGCGTGCGTCCGCCGTGCCGCGCCTTGCACTCGTCGTGCTCCCGGCGCGTCTCCGAGGCGTGCACCTGCATGCGCAGCCCCTTCTCTGCAGCATCCTCGGCGAGCGCGCACGCGAGCCGATCCGTCGCCGTGAACTCCGCGTGCAGGCTCGCGTCCACCACGATGCGCCCGTCCCCCGCGCCCTGCCATTCCTCACGCAGCCGCTCCGCCTCCTGCCAGGAGGGCATCGACTTCATGGGCGGGTCGCCCTCCGCGGCGACGAGGCAGCGCGCGAGGTTTGCCTTTGCCCCTGCCGCATCGATGGCACGCGCCATATCGTGCGAGTGGAAGTACATCTCGGAGCTCGATACGATGCCGAAGCGGAAGGACTCCGCGAGGGCAAGCTGCGTCCCCCAGAAGACGGCATCCGCGTCGAGCCTGTCCTCGAAGGGAAAGATGCGGCTGGTGAGCCAATCTTGAAGCACTAGGTTTTCACCGTAGCCGCGCATGAACGTCATGGGGCTGTGGGCATGGATGTTGTAAAACCCGGGGATGAGCAACCTGCCCCGCCCGTCTATGACGCGCGTGCTGTCCGCTGCGCCCTGCGGCGCCGTCCCGTCCTCGCCAACCCAGGCGATGCGCCCGTCCCGGACTGCCACGGACACGTCCCTGCGCCCGCCCTCGACGGGGTCGAGCATGTCGACGCGCTTGAAGAGAATGTCATAATCTGTCGCCATCGTCCTTATTCCTTCCCCGTCTGCTGTCCAAAGTCCACGACTGCCTCGTACAGCCGCTGCATCTGCTCCTGCGTCCCGACGCTGATGCGCACCCAGTCCCGGATGCGGGGGCGGTCGAAGTGTCGGATGAGGATGTCCCGCCCTTTCAGGTACCGGTAGAGCGCGCCCGCATCTATGCCTGGGTGCGACGCGAAGAAAAAGTTCGCGCTGCTGTCCGGCACGGTGAAGCCGAGCGCCCGAAACGCCTCCACGCTCCTGTCCCGGATGCGGACGACCTCTGCCGCCCGCGCGCGGAAGTACGCGCCCTCTTTGGCAGCCACCAGACCGAGCCGCTGCGCGATGCTGTCCACCGTGTAGGAATTGAAGGCGTTCTTCACCGCATTCAGCGCCCGGATGAGGTCGGGGCTGCCGTATCCCATGCCGAGGCGCAGCCCGGCGAGCGAGCAGGCCTTGGACAGGGTCTGCGCTACGAAGAGGTTGTCGTAGCGCCGGATGAGCGGGATCGCGCTCTGCCCGCCAAAAGCGGTGTACGCCTCATCGATGACCACGATGCTGTCCTGGTTTCTCTTCAAGATCTCCTCGAGGAAGTCCGTGCCCACCCCGATGCCTGTCGGCGCGTTGGGGTTGGCGAGAACGATGCCTCCGTTCGGCTGCCGGTAATCCTCCGCCCGGATGCAAAACTGCCCGTCGAGAGGCACCTGCCTGTAGTCGATGCCGAACAGGCTGCACCAGACCGGATAGAAAGAATACGTGATGTCGGGGAAGAGCACCGGGAGCGCCGGATGCCCCGCATCGTTGAAGAAGGCGCGGAAGGCGAACGCAAGCACCTCGTCCGAGCCGTGTCCAATAAAGACGGATTCCTCCGGCAGCTCGGCTGCCTGTGCGAGGGTGGACAAAAGCTCCCTGCCGTCCGGGTCCGGGTAGCGCGACAATTCCTTCTCGCACATGCCCCGCAACGCCTCTGCAATGCTGGGCGGCGGCGGGAAGGGGTTTTCGTTCGTATTGAGCTTAATCAAACCGGGGGCGCGGATCTGCTCCCCCGGCACGTACGGTTCGATCTCCAGGAGCTTGGCGCGCCAGCCGGCGCGCGCGCTGTCCTGCGTCATCAGCCGGCATCCCCTTCGGCGGGTTCCCCTTCGGGTGCCCCGCCTTCAGGTGTCCCTTCCTCGGTGCCTGCTCCGTCGGGAGTGCCTTCCTCGGCAGCTCCTTCGGGTGTCCCTTCTTCGGTGTCCGCACCTTCCGGCAGACCCTCGACGGTGCCCCCTTCGGATTCCAGTCCTGCGCCTTCCTCAACCGCTTCAGGTGTCTCTTCCGGAATCGTCGTCGGCGGCTCGCCCGTCTCTGGATCTACTTCAATGTTGTATTTTATATCGCTGTCCTCCTTGAGCTGCTCGAGCGCCTTGCTCGTGTGCTCCTCGCCGATCACCTGCTTGATGTAGTCCTGCACGGACTGATCTGTCACCGGGAGCTGCTCCTCGGGCACGAGGTCGCTGTCCGCCTTGATGATGTGGTAGCCGTGGGAGGACTGGACGACCTCGCTGATGTCGCCCTTCTTCTTCAGGCTCAGCGAACCCTCGATGAACTCCGGCACGTAGGAGCTGTTTTGGTCGACGTAGCCGATCTCGCCCCCGCTGTCCTTGCTGCCCGTGTCGACGCTGTACTCGGCGGCGAGCTTCGCGAAGTCCTCGCCGTCCATCGCCTTCTTGCGGATGTCCTCTGCCTTCGCGCGCCCCTCGTCCGAGATGGCGGCATCGGAGACGAGGATGTGGCTCACCGTGATGCTCGGCGGGGAGACGAACTGCGCCAAGTTCTCGTCGTAGTAGGTCTGGATCTCCTCCTCGGTGACGGGATCGTCCTCCTCCGTCACCTTTGTGAAGTATGCCTGATAATAATAGCTCGATTCGAGGTAGTCGCGAATGACAGCCTCGCGGATGTTCGCCTGGTTGAGCTGCGTCGCGGCCTCGCTGCCCTTGATCTGCTCGATCTGTTGGTCGATCTCGGACTTCGCGGACGACGTGATGACATCCTTGCCCTTGACAGCATTCTTCACGAGGGTCCTCTCGACGCAGAAGATCGTCACGGAGTTCTTCAGTTCCTGCTTCTGGTTGTCGGGCAGGTCGTCAAACGAGGAGCCGTTGAGGATGGCGACGAGCTGCGCGAGCTGTGACACCTCTGTCTCCGTGATCTTTGTGCCGTCCGCT
>JAITHG010000122.1 GCA_031280075.1 Eubacteriales Family XIII. Incertae Sedis bacterium
GCGGATCCGCAGCCAAAGGTCTGCGTCATCGCCCATTGCCGTCCGGCGCGGATCGACGACGATGATCTTCGTGATGCCGTCCCGGTGCTGCTTTTTGAGCCGCTGCCACGCGAGCGGGACAGTCTGGCTCATGTCGTTGCCGTGGATGACGACACACTTGGGCGGGCCGGAACCATGCCGCCCGCCCTGCGCCGTCCCGATGAGGGCAAAGGACAGCGCGGCCGTGTTGCAGTGGCAGACCGTCCCCGCACAGCCGATGTTGCTTGGGTTGCCGAACAGGTTGAGAAACCGCGTCCTAATGGGGTAGATGTCGCTGCGGTAGGTCCCCTCCGTGACCGAAAGCGTCTCCGCGCCGTGCCGCTCTTTGAGCTGCGCCAGCTTTGCGGCGATCTCGTCGAGCGCCTGCTCCCACGAAATCCGCTCCCAGCGCCCCTCGCCACGCTCCCCCACGCGCTTCAGCGGATGCCGGATCTGCCAGTCGCTGTAGAGCCACTCGATGTGGTGCGGCAACCGGTCGGCGCAGCCCTTGTTGGGCGAAGGGTAGTCCGGGTTGGGGCGCAGCGAGACAAGCCTCCCGTCCTCGACGGTGGCGATCAGGCTGCAGTACAGCTTACAGCCAGGCGATGCCCAGCAGACGATCTTACGCTCTTCGGTAGCCATGATGCAGCTCCTTCCTTAAATAAATGAAATGATCGCTATGTTGTGGTGACATGAAAGATCGCGCAGGAAGCGGCGATGGAATCAATATATACCTGTGAGAGGGGATTCGTCAAGGAAAATGGCGAAGCAAGTTCGCCTTGACCTGTCTTGTTGTTGGTGGTATGATTTAGCATCATATCATATCGCAGCAGATTATAATTATTATGTAGCCCTTGCTTGTAGGTGAATGCGTATGACACATCATCGCGGGAGTGTCGCTAACAGGTTTGTGGACAGAGTCACGCTTGTCATGACCGCTGTCAGCGCGGGCATGTTCTTCTTGATCGTTCTTCTCGTCTTGGTGAACATAGTTGGGAGATCCTTTTTCAACAGCCCGGTGAAGGGCACGGTGGAGATGGTGCAGTATGGCGTGATGCTTTGCGCAGGATTTGTCATGTGTCGGTCGGGGCTTGAGGGCAGGCACATCGTAGTGAGCGTGCTCATCGATCGATTCCCGGTGCGGCTGCACGAATTATTTGTAGCACTGGGCAGGTTGGTGGGGCTTGCAGCGTTCGCGATGCTTGCTTGGCTGAATTATACAAAGGTTCCGGATGCCATAGCCTCTGGGAAGGTGACGGACGCGTTCAGGGCACCGTTCCAGTACATCTATCTCGCGATGTCGGTCTGCTTCGCCATTGGTGCGCTCGTCTTTTTCTATCAGTTTTGCGAGAGCCTCGTCGGCATTGCGCATGGGCGGCGGACGGATAGGGCTGATGCGGAGGATGCAGACGTGGAGCAGGCGCCATGACAGTCGGCATGATCATTGGGCTGGTTGCCCTGGCTGCCTTCTTGGCGATGATTTTCTTGGGTATCCCCGTCACCTTCTCAATGATGGCGTGCGGGACGGTGGGCGCGATGTTCGTGCTTCGGACACCGCTCTCCGCCATCACTCTTCTACAGGACAGTGTATTTGCAAGCTTTACGAGCTATACTCTCTGCGTTGCGCCCATGTTCATTCTTATGGGCGAACTGGCGACGGAGTCGAAGATCGGCGGAGATCTCTTTGACTGTTTCCAGAAACTGTTCGGACACAGGAAGGGCGGGCTCGCCAGCGCCTCGCAGGTCGTCTGCGCAATCTTCGGCGCGATTTGCGGTTCGACCGCCGCGACGGGCGCAATGATGAGCCGCATCGCCTACCCGCAGATGAAGCGCTTCCAGTACGATGACATGCTGTCGGCAGGATCGATCGCGTCCGGGTCTTGTCTCGCGAGCCTGATCCCCCCTAGTATGCACCTGATCACTTATGGCATTGCGGCAGAGGAATCCATCGGCAAGCTGCTCATGGGAGGCATCACGACAGGCATTGTGCTCATGATCCTGTTCATTATCACAGTGCGGATTTGGTGCAGGGTCAATCCGTCTGTCGCCCCTGCCAGTGAGGCAAACGCGAGCGTGCGAGAGAAACTCGTCGCAATACGCAAGGGTGGATTCATAGAGATCGTGCTCGTCTTCGCGCTGGCGATGGGCGGGATGTTCGCAGGCTGGTTCACGCCCACTGAGTCAGGCGCGGTCGGCTTTGCGGGGATGCTCATCGTCGCCATTCTGTTTCGCCGTTTTTCGGTCGGTGTGCTGAAGAAGGCGTTGCGAAACACTATGGTCATGACCGGAATGATCTACTGCCTTATGGCGGGCGCGAATTGCTTCGGACGCTTTTTCACCCTCACTAAGATCCCGAACCAGCTTGGAGCGCTTGTGCAGTACCTCGGCATCCCTGCTATTGGTGTCATCGCGGTCTTGACAGTCATGTACCTTGTCCTCGGGTGCTTCATCGACGGGGTCGCACTCATTCTGCTGACGACACCGATCTTCCTGCCGGTCGTGGAGGCCAGCGGGTTCAGCTCGCTGTGGTTTGGGTGCTATATGGTTGTCATCGTGGGACTGGGGGCGGTCACGCCCCCAGTCGGCATGAACTGCTATATAGTGTCAGGGGTGTCAGGCGTGCCGCTTGACAGGGTGTTCCGTGGCTCAATGCCCTTTGTGTTTGCCTATGTGGCAATGGCGCTGCTGTTGGCTCTTGTTCCCGGCATTGCCACTGCTCTGCCAAACCTTGTGATGTGACGGGACGCTGACTGTGGAGGCACGCTTTGCACGCACGGGCTGTCTGTTTTATATGGAATACCGATCGGCTACTGCTATGTCTTGAAAGAGAGGGACAAAATGAAAAGGAGAAATAACAATCGGTGGTTTTTTGCAATGCTGGCGCTGGCACTCGCGCTCGCCTTGGGCATGTCTGCTCTGACGGCATGCGGTGGAGGCGGTGACAGTGGTGGAGATGCAGAGGCACCTGCGACGGAAGGGGATGCGCAGGTGCCTGCAGCTGAGCCGGAATATGTGCTCAACTACTCAAGCAACGACCCACAGGGCAGCCCCAACGACGAGTATGTCGTGCAGCCGCTAAAAAAACTGCTGGAGGAGAAGTCGGGGGGCAGGATCACGCTCGAGGTCTTCTACAGCAGTTCGCTTGCCAATATGGGGTCATGCCTCGAGGGCATCAAGAACGGGACGGTCGACATCGGCATCGACGTGCTGACGATGTACCCTGGTGAGTACATGTACACGGAACTGCTTGGGACACCCGGCATCGCATTCGGTGATCCCGCCGCGTTTGCGACGATGGTGGCGGAATATATGAAGGCATTTCCTGAGAAAGGGCTGGACAGCTTCAAGCTGATCTCGAGAGTCAGCTCGGGCGCGTTTGGCTGTCTGTCAAAGAAGCCCGTGAGCAAACCGGGCGACCTCAAGGGCATGACGCTGCGTGCAAGCACGAACTTCATCCCGTGGTATGAGGCGATGGGCGGTGCAGGCACATTTATGCCTGCCGGCGACATCTATGAGTCGATGAAGCTCTCGGTCATCGATGGGGCGCACACTTCGGCGATGGGGGTGTACGACTTTAAGCTCTATGAGGTCGGTGGATACTATACGTTCTTCCCGATGACGGTAGGCGACCAGGTCATCTGCATGAGCAAGGATCTTTACGAGTCGATGCCGGATGACCTCAAGGCGGCGGTCGACGAGGCTTCAGAGGCGATGGTTCAGGTCACGAGCGACTATGTGACAGAGATGGAGGCACAGGCGCAGTCCAACATCCTTGCGCAAAACCCGGACTTCCAGTTTGTGGACATCACGGATATGAAGGGATTTGAGGATGCCGCAGCTGCGCTGCTTGACAAGAAGGCGAAGGAACTGGACGGTGCGGGTCTAGACGGGACGGGCGCGCTCCAGTGGCTCCGCGAGCACGCAGCATAAGATGGGCAGCAGATACCCGCATGTCTTTGAGCCGGTGCGGATCGGCAGCGTGCTGTTCCGAAACCGCATTTTTGCTGCGCCGACCGGATACAGGATGACGACCTACGACAGCGCCTATCCGATCGAATCCGCCTACCATTATGGCAGGCGAGCGATGGGGGGTGCAGCCTCGGTGTCAACAGGGGACTTGATCGTGGACGGGGAGACGGGGCGCGGCAGCCCCTTCCATGTCTGCATCGATGATGCTCGCTCGCATTTCCCCTTGGGCAAGATCGCTTCTGAGATAGCTAGGTATGGAGCGGTGCCTACAGCGGAGCTGCAGCATGCAGGGATGTATGCCAACCGTGACCTAGCAGTTTTCGGAGGAACCTCGCGGGGCGAAGCGTATGGACCGGTGGAGATGGAGCTTTCCGGCAGGTGTGTGCACGCTATGCGCGAGGATCAGATCGAGGCGCTCATCGCAAAATATGCGGATGCCGCGAGGACTGCGAAGCGGCTTGGCTTCCGGATGGTAACGGTGCATGCAGGGCATGGTTGGTTGCTGCAGCAGTTTCTGTCCCCACAGCTCAACACGCGCAAGGATCGGTGGGGTGGTGCCTCAATCGAGAACCGTGCACGGTTTGCCGTCTCGGTTTGCGACGCTGTACGCTGCGCCGTCGGGGCAGGCTTCCCGATAGAGGTGCGCATCAGCGGGAGCGAAATCCATGCGGGCGGCTACGGCATCGAGGAGGGTGTCGCCTTCGCCCAACAGTTGGATGGGCACGCAGACCTGATTCATGTGTCTGTCGGCAGCCATGAGGTTCAAGAGGTGTTCACCGTCACCCATCCGTCTATGTTCCTTGGGGACGGATGCACTGTAGGCTATGCGGCAGAGGTCAAGAAGCATGTGCATGTGCCGGTGGCGACTGTCGGTGCGATCGGCGAGCCTGAGATGATGGAGGAGATCATCGCCTCCGGAAAGGCAGATATCGTTGCGTTGGCGCGAAGCCTCATCGCTGATCCTGACCTCCC
>JAITHG010000175.1 GCA_031280075.1 Eubacteriales Family XIII. Incertae Sedis bacterium
CGGTATCGGCGCGGCGGGAGCGGCGGACACAGGCTTCACCCTCCTGCTCAGGAACAACCTCTTCCTGTTGCTCGCGGCCGCCTGTGCCTGCCTACCGGTCGGCAGGGCTGTCCGCAGGCGCTACCGCTACGTGCTGCACAAGGGAGGCGCCCCGGCGCGGGTCTCCTTCGGGCTGCGCAGTGCCTGGCTCGCCCTGCTGCTCCTGCTCAGCACAGTCCTGCTCGTCGGGAACAGTTACAACCCCTTCATCTATTTCAGGTTTTGACATGATGAAACAAGGCAGAATCAAGATAGACAAAGTCATCGACTTCATCGCCCTGAAGCAGCTCGGCAAGCGGCTTGCCCTGCCTCCCAAGTCCGGGGCACCCCTCCCGCGCCGCGCCCATGCCCTGACCTTCGCGGCATTCCTCGCGCTGCTGCTCACGGCGGGCATCCTCAGCGCCGCCCTGCCGAAGCCCGAAGTCTCGCAGATCGAGAACAGACCGCTCGAAAGACCGCCTGCCCTCACTGTGCAGACCCTCTTCAGCGGGGATGCCACAGACGGCTTCTCCCTCTTTTATTCGGATACCTTCCCGCTGCGGGAATGGATGATCGAGACCGCTTCCGGCTTCCGCTCACTGTTCGGCATCCGGGGGTCGGACGAGGCCGCCATCCACTTCGGCGTCGGGAGTGCGGAGGGGAAGGACGGCAATGTGCCGGGGACGCAGGCTGGCGGAGGGAGCGAAGCTGGGACGGAGACCAACGCCCCCGGGACCGAGGTCGGCACAGATCCGGACGCGGGCACGCCCCACGAAGGCACTGGACCTTCCGCCGGGCAGACGAACCCGGGCGGCGAGGCATCTGCGCCCGGCACCGCCGGCACCCCTGCCACCCCAGGCACGACCGACGGGGCAGGCGGGACAGGCGAGACAGGCAAGGACGGATCCTCCTTCGAAGAGACAGAACTGGAGGGAGAAGGCGATGTACGCGGCGGACTGATTGTCATCGGCGACACCGCGCTCGAATTCTACGGATTTAGCAAGAGCGCCAACACAGCCTATGCGGATTCGGTCAACGCCTTTGACGAGAAGCATCAAGGCAAAGTCTTGACAAGCGTCATGGTCGTCCCGACCAACGCCGAGTTCAAGATGCCCCGGCAGTACAGCGACCTGTCGAGCGACCAAGGCAAAGCGATCCGCTTCCTTTACGACCGCCTGCGCCCCGGCATCCAGCGGATCGATGTCTACGACGCGCTGAAACAGCATGCGGGCGAGTACATCTACTTCCGCACAGACCACCACTGGACGGCGCTCGGGGCGTATTATGCCTACCGTGAATACTGCGCGCAGCGCGGCTTCCCCTGCGCACCGCTGGGCAATTATTCCCAGATCCGGCTCGACGGCTTCCTCGGCAGCCTCTACAACGCGGTCGGAGGCGACAACAAGATGAAGAAAAACCCCGACTTTGTCCTTGCCTACAAGCCCATCGTCCCCTATGAGATGCTCGGATACCCGGCGGCCAACGGCAGGGGCGAGACGTGGAAGCTCTCCCTCGTGCGCGAACCCGAGGAAATTCCAGGACGCAACAAGTACCTCGCCTTCTCGGGCGGCGACCTCCCCTACATCCGCATCCAGACCCAGGCGGGGACGGGGCGGAAGCTGCTCGTCGTCAAGGAGAGTTATGCGAACGCCTTTATCCCCTTCCTGACCGAGAACTACGACGAGATCCACGTCGTCGATTTCCGCTACTACACGGGGAACGTGGACAGCCTCATCGCAAAGCACGGGATCGGCGAGGCGCTCTTCCTCAACTACGTGTCCGCCGCAGGTTCGAAGGCGCAGGTGGGGAAGCTGACCCAGATGCTCCGGCAGTGAACGCAGGCAAGCGGCGGCAGCCAGCAGGTCGCTGCCCCGAGCCCGGCAGAGGTGGATTTGCGCAAATAGTGCAAAACAAAGAGGTTTTGTCACAAGAGCTTCTGGTTGAATAATGATATAATAATTCCATGGAAATACTCATCACGGCAGGCGGCACCACCGAGGACATCGACGGGGTGCGCAGCATCACCAATACCGGGACTGGCACGCTTGCCGCCCGGATCGCGGAGGCGTTTGCGGCACACGGGGGCGTGGACGGGATCCACTACGTCTGCAGCATGCAGGCGCAGCGCCCAGAGCTTTCCGGACAGGATGTCGGACTTACGGTCTACCCCGTGCGCGACGTGCGCTCCCTGGAACAAACCGTCCGGGACATCTGTGCGCGGCAGCCCATCGCTGCCGTCATCCACAGCATGGCGGTCAGCGATTACCGCGTCCGCGCCGTCACCACGGCGGAGCTGGTCGCCGCAGAGGCGGCGCGCGGGCTCGGTGGAGACCAGGCTGCGCAGGCAAGCGCCGGGACGGCGGGCAGCCCATCAGCCGCACACATCGTCCAGGAAGCCTTCGCACGGGCGCCGGATGTAGCAGAAGACGGCAAGATCGCCTCGTCCCATGACAACCTGGTCATCCTCATGGAAAAAACACCGAAGGTCATCGCCCTGTTCCGGGAACTGCTCCCGGAGGCAGTCATCGTCGGCTTCAAGCTGCTCGCCGATGTACCCGAAGAGACACTCATCGGCACGGCGCTGCAGCTCCTGCGGAAAAACCGCTGCGACTTCGTGCTCGCCAACGACGCGCGCCACCTGCGCGAAGGCAGGCACATCGGGCACCTCGTGCGCCCGGACGGGTGTTACGGGAGCTTCGACGGCAAGGAGAGCATCGCGCGCGCCATCGCGGGTGCGGTCATGGGAACGGAAGGAGCATAGACATGGCAGACATCCTGCTCGGCGTGACGGGCAGCATCGCCGCCTACAAGGCGGCAGACCTCGCGAACAGCCTCTGCAAATCAGGGCACACCGTCCACGTCGTCATGACCCGGAACGCGACGCGCTTCATCGCGCCGCTGACCTTCCGCACGCTGACGAAGCGCCCCGTGTACACGGACAGCTTCGATGAGGCGCAGCCCTTCGATGTCGAGCACATCGGACTGGCGAAACTCGCGGATGTCCTCGTCATCGCCCCTGCGAGCGCCAATATCATCGGCAAGCTCGCGGCGGGCATCGCGGACGACCTGCTCTCGACCGTCGCGATGGCGGCATGGCGCAAGCCCGCCCTGCTCTGCCCTGCGATGAACACCGCCATGTACGAGAGCCCCTCCGTCACAGCCAACCTCGAGACCCTGCAAGCCCGGGGCATGGGCATCGTGGAACCGCGCGAATCCCTCCTTGCCTGCGGCGACCTCGGCAAGGGGGCGTTGGCGGAGACAGAGCGCATCCTTGCCGCAGTCGAGGGGCTGCTCGCCGCAGGTCTGGTCGGACAGGGGGTGAAGGCATGAGGACGAACAGCATGAACCGGGCGCACACCCCGATCCCCGCCACCCTCTGCCTCTTTCTGATGCTGGCTCTCCTGCCCGTCCTTGCTTCCCTCGCCGCCTGCGACCGAAACGCGGAGGATGAACCCCCGCAGACCGGCGGGGGGCAGACGGATCCCGGTGACGACGTCACATCCGGGGCGCTCCAGGAAGGGACGCCGCCCTTGGAGCTGGGCTGGGTGATCAAGGGCGACTGGAAGCAACCCGAAAATGACAGCGGCATCGTCCACAACTATGAACTGTACGAGCTCGTCCCCTACGATGAAGACGATGTCCGCCATACGATGGCAACGTTGAAGATCACACGGGACGAGGGGAGCCGGAACGCGGAGCAGGCAGCCTAGGACAGCCAGAAGTACAGCCTCCACCCGCTCGAAAAC
>JAITHG010000186.1 GCA_031280075.1 Eubacteriales Family XIII. Incertae Sedis bacterium
CAGACCTGCTTTCGATTGCGGACGAGCGAATGTACGAGTACAAAAAGGCACACAAGGCAGAGCGGCACGAATGACGCGCCGCTCTGCTTTGCTTATTACTGGGGTAATATATTACCTCAGGTCTCATTTGTTGCGCAGGTCGGGTGATGTCAGGCGGATCGGTTTACAGTGGATGAACCGACCGTCGCCCTTGTTCCCGAGGAACTTGCCGTCCTTGTAGACGAGTTTGCCTCGGCTGTACGTCGCTTCGGGATAGCCCTTGAGCGGCACGCCTTCCCAGATCGTGTGGTCGGTTGCGCCGTGCATCGCCTTGTTCGTGATCGTGACGCGCTGCTTCGGGTCGTATACGACGATGTCCGCGTCGCGCCCGACTTCGATAGCTCCCTTCACGTGGTCAAGCCCGAAGATCTTCGCGATGTTCGTAGCGCAGACCTCGACGACCTTGCTGTAGGACAGCCTGCCCTTGTTCGCCTCTGACAGCATGTAGGGATACATGTTCTCGACACCCGCGCAGCCGTTGGGTACCTTCGTAAAGTCCTTTGCGCCCCATTTCTTCTCCGCTTTTTTGAAGGGGCAGTGGTCGGTCGCGACGGCGGTGATGTCGCCGCGCAGCAGCCCTGCCCAGAGCGCGTCGCGGCTCTCCTTGCCCTTGATGGAGGGGGAGCAGATGAAATTGATGCCGTCAGCGCGCTTGTACACGTCGCTCGTGAAGTGCAGGTACTGCGGGCAGGTTTCCGCGAAGATCGGATAGCCTTCCTCGCGCGCGCGGCTGACCGCCTCCATGCCTTGCTTGTTGGCGAGGTGGACGATGTAGAGCGGCGCGTGCAGGCTCTTCGCCCAGGCGATGGCGCGCTCGTCCGCCTCGCCTTCGACGAACTCCGGACGGGACATGTAGTGGTACCATGCGGTTTTCTTCTTCTCCGCCACATACTTCGCCGTGAGAAAGTTGACCATCTCGTTGTTCTCCGCGTGCACGCCGATGAGCGCGCCGATGTCCTTCGAGCGTTCCAGCACCTGGTAGAACACGCCGTCTGTCACGCCGAAGTCGTATACCATGAATACCTTGAAGCTCGGTACGCCCATGGCGACCGCCTCCTGCATTGTGTCAATCAGTCCGCCTGACACATCCTTCACGCCTATATGGAACGAGTAGTCCACGCATGCCTGTGGGGCAGCGAGTGCGTCCCTGCGCCGGATGGAGTCCGGGAAGCTCTCGCCGAAATCTTGCAGAATGAAGTCAAAGACCGTCGTCGTGCCCCCGCAGGCGGCAGAGCGCGTGCCTGTCTCATAGTCGTCCGTGGAGATTGTGCCGCCGAAGGGCATCGCCAGGTGCGTGTGCGCGTCGATCGCGCCAGGCAGGACGAGCTTGCCCCGCGCGTCGACGACGGTCGTCTCCGGATCAGGTTTGATGCCGAGCGCGATCTGCGTGATCCTGCCTCCCTGCACTGCGACATCTGCCTTGAAGATGCTTTCCGCAGTGACGATTTTGCCGTTCTTGAAAAGAAGATCGATAGCCATGGTACCCTCCGTTCCGGTCGGTTCTTCTGGTTGACGCTGCCATTTTCTCGGCGCGTTCTCTTTTAGGATTATACCATGAGAGGATAGGTTCTTACTTGATTACTTGTCTGGCTTTTCCTTATTCGCATTTTCGTGGTCGAAAGGAAGCAGGTTCTCTATGTTTTGTTGTCGGATGATCTATCAGTGGATAGAAGGCATTGGGCAATGCCAGAATTCATGGATGCGCAAGGCAGGCTTCCCATGAAGTGCAGGGGGCTGTCCACTTCCGGTTGTCAACGAAAAGCTGGGCGTGAAGTCCAGGACCAGTTGGAGATAGAGAGAAGCATTCGGAAGCCCGAGTTTGGATACTACGGTTCCGGCGTTGGCTTCGGTGTCGGCATTGCTCCCGGGGTTGGCGTTGGTGCGGGTTCCGGTTCTGGCGTTGCCTCCGGCTCCGGCTCTGGCGGGGGCTCGGGTCGTTTTCGGTTCGGGACGGAGCCGTCCAAGGCGTAATAGCCGTCGTTGTCGCTGTCCTGGATCCCGAAGAGCTTCCCTGCCGCGACAAGCTTGCCGGTGGGCAGCCCGATGCGGTAATGGATGCGGCCGCTGCCTGCGGGTCTGGGCGGGTCGAGAACCAGCAGGATGTTTTCGGACGGGGCGCCCGTCACGGCGGACAGATCCCGCGCGAGCCCGTCGCGCATCCCCTGCGAAAACCCACCGTTCTCGGATGCCTCCCAGCGGTAGTCCTCCACGATCTGCTCGATGCGCATGACCTTCGTGAAATTCGTCTGTGCGAGTCCGATCTGCATGAGGATGCCGAGCAGGAGTGGCAGGATGGCCGCGAGCACGATGAACTGCTTCATGGTCTGCCTGCCGTTTCTGCGCCCTCTATTCCTTGCACCATCGCCTGGCGCATGCCCTGACCCATGCCGTGGCGCAGGGAGTCCTCGCCGTCGCCTGCGATCAGCCCGTGGAGGAAGAGCCCGAGCGCGATCATGCTGATGAGTACGATGAACTGCTTCATAGCGAGAGCTGCTCCGTCATCTTTGTCTGCGTCGAATCCGTGATGCTCTGCGTGGGTGCCTTGAAGCTGAGCACCATGGCGGAGATGGCGATGCCGAGGATGATCATGGACAGCAGGATTATCATTTGTTTCATTTTGTTGTTACTCCTTCTTTGATGTTGACTTAGAAAAACAGTTGCTGGATGAGTGCGCGCTGTTCGATGAAATAGCCCACGAACAGGAAGTTGATGAGCACGATCAGCACGTTGAGGACGATGGGGAAGAACACGAGGTCGCTGAGCGTCTCGCTGCTGCGCTTCAGCCGGGTCGTGCGCATCTCCTTGATGGCGCGCTGGTAGGACTGCAGGGTCGAGGACAGCTTCTCGGGGTGGATCTCGTCCCAACGGATCAGGATGCGGATGAAGTCCTGCGCGGTCTCCGTGCCCACTTCCTCCGCGAAGGCGAGCGCCATCTCCTCCCTGCGGTTGACGCGCAGATAGGCGAGCGCCTTGCGGAAGGCGGGGGCAAGCAGCCCGTCCGTGTCTGCGAGCTGCTCCAGGAGCATGTCCGCCGAGACCTGACCGCCGCCGTCCGCACCCGCGCGCGCCGCCGTGATGTTGCGGATCTGGCTGATGGCATCGAAGAGCTCGCGATCCATGCGCTCCTGCCTGCGCTTTCGCATCAGGGCGTTCACGGAGAGCCGCCCCGCCAGTTCTGCCAACCGCTTGGCGGCGGCACGGATGCCGCGCTGCTCGTAGAGGAAGGCGAGCCGGAACCGGCGCGGTGTCAGCAGGATGTAGCCAAGTGCGACCAGCAGGAAGACGCAGGCGGGCAGGATGAATGGCTGTGCTATAGATGTCATGTCCTTCATGTCCGGTGCGTGCCCCCTCAGAAATCCAGCTTGCGGTTCGTGGCGACCTCGAGCAGGACGATGTTCGCCAGGAAGAGAAACGCCGTGCAGCAGAACAGCCCGAAGCCCTCCGGCGTGAGGAATTGGTTGCGGAAGAAGCGCGGGATGCTGAGACCGAGCATGCCGACCGACACGAGGATCGAACCGCCGTAGATGACAGGGATGAGGACGACGACGAGGCGCGCCGACTCGCTGTTCAGGCGTTTTCGTTCCTCGTGCAGGGTGCGCGCCTCCCGCAGCTGGACGAGGATGTCCTCGAGGGCGAGGCCGATGTCGCGCCCGCCAACGGCGGCGATGCGGATGTTGTATGCGAGCATGCGGCTCCAGTTCGTCCCGATTCCGAAGGCGAAGGCATCCGCCGCCGCGCGGATGCGTTCCCGGCTGCCCGTGCTGCGCAGCTCGATGAGGAAGGACGCGAGCAGCTTCCGCGAGATGGGCATGCCCTTCCCGAAGGACAGGACTCGCTCGATGGTGTCGAAGATGTTGCCGCCGGAGACCCAGTACTGGGTGAGCAGGGCAGCCATGAGCCCCTCGCCCTCGAAGCTGCCCCGCCTGCGGATGCGTTCGAGCCTGAGGCGCAGGAAGAGGTAGGGGATCGAAGCGAAGCAGAGCCCGATCGGCACGGCGAAGGAGAGCGGCAGGTTCGATGCGGAAGCCGTCATGACCAAGAAGAAGAGCACGACCTCCATGGCGAGGAAGGCGGTGGGGCTGAGCGGGCGTTTCAGGACGGAGCGCAGGAGGTGATCCAGGTGCGCGAGCAGGTGAGCCGGCTTTTTGGTCGCGGGGACATCTGGTCTGCGCAGCCTTCGCCCTGCGAGCACGGTCTGCACGAGGCGGCGGATGTTCTGCCGCAGCAGAAGGAGCACGCAGGTGAGCAGCAGCATGGAGAGGAAGGCGGACAGTATGGAGACGAGGACGTAGCTGTCCACGCTGATACGGGAGAGGGCGTTCAGCATGCGGGGGCATCCTTTCTGCCCGGGGTAGGCTGTGCTGGGGTGGGAGCCGGCGCGGGTGCGGATGTGGATGCGGGAGCAGGCGCGGGCGCGGATTTGGATGTGGGAGCAGGCGTGGGCGCGGATTTGGGCGCGGGGTTCGATGCAGGCGCTGGCGCGGGGCTGCCTTGCCGGAGGCGTTGGAGCTGCGCCTCCATGGTGCGCAGGGCTTCGGCGTCCTCTTCGATGGCGATGCGTCTTTTTTCTTCGCTGATGTGGTGCGTCCACTGCCAGGTGTCTGTGGTCGCGTCGTAACGGCACAGTTCGCGGGTGGTGATCTCTTGCTGCGTCGCGCAGATCTCGAAAATCGTGCGCAGCTTCTTCGGGTTGCGCCCCCGCAGGTGCGCGAAGGGGAAGATGTAGTCAAAGCTGCCGGCGACGCGCAGGGCGGTCTCGCGGATGTCGCCTCCTAGGCTGCGCACGATTTCTACCGCTGCGTCCTGCGCGAAGGTCTTTGCGTCTCGCGTGTGGAAGGTCATTTTCATGCGGCGCGTGCCGCGGCGGGCGATGCGCACGGCCGTGTCGAGGGCGATGCCGTCGCGCGCCTCGGCGAGGATGAAGTAGTCCGCGTCGCTGCGCATGAGGTTGCGCGCGATGTTTTTCAGTTTTTCCCCGTCCGCAAGCAGCTGCACGACCGGCGCGCCGGGCATAAGTCGGTGGAGGGGGATCTCCGGATCCGTTTCGACCATCACGCCTTCGAGGGCGGGATCCTCATAGCTCTGCCAGGTGGAGAGGAAGGTCGTCTTTGCGGAGCGCACGCTGCCGCAGAAGGCGACATTGAAGCCGCAGCGCACCATGGACTCGAAGAGGGGGATGGCCTCTGCGGGGATCGTCCCGCGCGCCGCCTGTTCTTCGAATGTATAAGATGGGACGGTGTAGCGCCGGAAGATGATGACATCCTGCCCCTGCTTGGCGAGACCTTCCCGGAAGATGGTCACGCGCGTCCCGTCGAGCATGTAGACTTCGTGGAAGTCGCGGTCGAGCCGCTCTTCCGGGGCGCGCAGGAGCAGAGCGCGGACGAGCTGCTCGCGGCGCTCCTTGCGGATGTCCTGCGGCATGCGCCGCATGCGTCCGTCCTCGAGAAAGTAGATGCGCTCGCCGATGATCTTCGCAGAACTGGACGAGCGATAACCCTCTCCGAACCACTCCGCGATGCCGGCAAGCCCCCACACCTCATGGAAGACGGCTTCCGCAAGCGAAGGGTACCACGGGGGATGCGCCTTGCTGCCGCCATCCGTATTGTCGCCACCCGGCAGTGCAAGCCCCTCCAGCACGGCTTCGATCTGGCGCAGGATGGCGGATTTTTCCTCCTCATAGCCTATGATCGCCCGCTTCTGCAGCCCCACCGCGTCGAGCGCGCCGCCATCCTCGTTCCACGAATCCGTGAGGCTGCGCGCGACCGCTGCGCATATTTCCTGAAACTGCATCAATATTCCCTCCTGACAAGCAGCAAGGCAGGTTCTTCCTCGCCCTGCGCGTAGGTCTTGATGTCCATGTAGGACGACAGATTTGTCTCGATTTCAATGTGGTGGATGGCGGCAGTCGCCTCGGAGCGATCTTCGCGCGACCCGCCTGAGAAGGACAGACCACCGCCTTCCGCATTGCGGACTTCTGTCTCCGTCTCATCCTTTACAAAGGCTGCGGTGAACGTCCCGAAGCTGCGCTGCCCGTCCGCCGTGAGGATCTCGACTCGGTCGCCCTTTCGCAGCGTGCTCGAGCGCATGAAGATCCAATCCTTCTGGATGACGAAGCAGGAGACATCCGCCTTGCGCAGGTCGGTGCTGTCCATCATGAGCCGGTCGGACATCTGCGCCCCCGCCGGGATGCCCCCGGTGCTGACCTTCCCTGCGACGCGCCCCGCCTCCGCAGGCAGGATGGCACCCTGCACAAGGGCGTTGCGCGGGACGGACACGGTCTTGAGCAAGTCGGTCGTCAGCGTCTCCCCTTCGGCGACCTCCTGCTTCAGGACACAGACATCCTGCATGAGGACGAGTTCCCGCCCCCGCGCCTCCCAGGCGAAGAGCAGGGCGGCGGCGAGAAAGATCAGGAACAGCCCCGCGAACCGGCGGTATTTTTTCAGCATCAGCATTCTCCATTTATTATCACAATATCCAATAAATGGATTATACCAATATTTTACAGTCTGTCAAGGGGGATTTTGCGATGAAGGCAGGAGGGCAAGGGCGATTGCTCGGGACTCAGGATTGTCAGTCTACAGACAAAGATCTAGAAAGTCGTCAAAAGTCAAAGCCGATATAGCTGACGAATGGTCAGCCCAACATGTTCTATGAAATCCTGTTCTTTAATAAACTGTAGTGGCCACATACATAGTTCTCCAATCCGCGATGGATTTCCTTTGCGATCTCGAGGGCAAGCCGCACGGGAACCGCGTTGCCTACCTGTCGGTACTGGCTGCCGATGCTGCCGCAAAACATCCAGTCGTCCGGGAAGCACTGCACCCGGGCATTCTCCCGGATTGTAAAGGGGCGTGCCTCGGTCGGGTGGCAGCGGTCTGTCTGCTTCTGTGAAGGCGAGGTCAGCACGGTCAGGGATGGCTCGTCGAGGCTGAGCCTCCGCAGGATCCCCGTCCTTCCGCCGCCCATGTCCCAGCAGCTCTTCATATACCCTTTGGCGATCTCCTCGGGGATGTCTCGCCAGTATCCGCCGGGCGGCACCAGCTCAAAGATCTTCCGTTTGTGTTCCGAATACTGTGCCCCTTCGCTCGCGGGGACATCCATGAGGACATCGCGCAGCACAGGGCGGTAGGCATGTTTGTCAGGGAAGGCGATTGACAATTTGCCTGTCAGGTCATTGCGTATCCCGATCGTGATCAGTCGCTCGCGTTTTTGCGGGGTGCCATAGTCCCATGCATTCATGACCTGTTTTTGGATCGTGTAGCCCGCTTCGGAGAAGATGTCCGTGATCGTCTGATACGTCCTTCCCTTGTCGTGTGTCAGCAACCCTCGGACATTTTCGAAAAGGAACACTTTCGGCTGCAGCTTTTGCAGGAAGACCGCATAGTGGTAGAACAACGTCCCTCGCGCGTCTTCAAGCCCCAGGCGTTTTCCGGCATAGGAGAATGCCTGGCAAGGTGCGCCGCCGGAGAGAAGATCTAGATCTCCTGGACGACACCCGAACAATGCAGGGAGATCGAGCGGGGAAAGGTCGGCGATATCGGCATGCAGGACATTCCATCCTGGTCTGTTCAGCCGCAGTGTGTCGGCAGCGTCCTTGTCGAACTCGACCAGCCCAAGCGTGCCAAATCCTGCCCGTTCGATCCCGAGCGCAAGCCCGCCCGCACCGGCGAACAGTTCGATTGCTGTGAAAGTATATGCGTTTGCGGGTCTGTCTGCCTGTATCGCCAAGCGAGCCGTGCCTCCTTTGCAACTACTTGCCCATTGTGGACACAAAAAGTATAGCATAGGGCAATACTTGCCGCAAGGAACATTTGTTCCTTGCGTGCTGTGACAGGGTAGATCTCCGGCTTCTTTTTGCGCCTCTGCACTGGATTGCTTCGTCGCTGCGCTCCTCGCATGACGGGGCGGGGGGGTAGTGGTTGTCTGATATGCCGGAACCTACTGCGCTCCTCGCAATGACGCGGCGTTGTGCGCCGCCTGCCTACAGCTTTTGCAGGCAGTAATCCTGAATCACGCAGGCTTCGCAGTCCGGCTTTCGGGCGGCGCAGGTGTTCCTGCCGTGCCAGATGATGCTGTGGTGTGCCTCTGTCCAGCGCTCCCTGGGCAGACGCTTCATGAGTGCGTCCTCGGTCTTGGTCACGTCCGGCGCGTTGCAGAGACCGATGCGGTTGGCGATGCGGAAGACGTGTGTGTCCACCGCGATGCGCTGCTCGCCGAAGCCGACCGCCAGCACGACGTTCGCCGTCTTGCGCCCCACGCCCGGCAGGCTCTGCAGGGCGTCCATGTCGCGAGGAACCTCCCCGTCAAAGTCCTCGAGCAGCCTGCGCGAGAGGCGCACGATGTTTGCGCTCTTCTGGCGGTACATGCCGATGCGCCGGATGACGGTCTCGACTTCGGCGACATCCGCCCCGGCGAGCGCGGCGGCATCCCCCCAGCGCCGGAACAGCTCCGGGGTGACGTTGTTGACGCTGATGTCCGTCGTCTGCGCCGAGAGCGTGACGGCGACGAGCAGCTCAAACACACTGCGGTGCACAAGCGCGCACTCGGCATCCGGATACCGCTCCCGCAGGAGGTCGAGCACGGCGATGATCTCGTCTTTTTTCAGCAGCTTGCGTTTTCCCATAGTGACAGTGTACCATATCGCCGCTTGCCTGTGCCATGCTTTGGCAGGTATAATAATTACACGGTTATTACCCCGTCAGCGTCCTGCGCCCGAATGGGCGGACAGGATGCGGGACACTGGATCTTGGAGACATTATGGCAAAAGAAAAACTGGACTTTGACAACCCCGAAGTGCGGGAGGCGTTCCGCCACACGGCTTCGCACATCCTTGCCCAGGCGGTGAAGCGCCTCTGGCCGGAGGCGCAACTGGCGATCGGTCCCGCCATCGAGAACGGCTTCTACTACGACTTCGATCTGGAACACAAATTCTCGGAGGAGGATTTCAAGGCGATCCAGAAGGAGATCAAGAAGATCGTGTCGCAGAACTACCCCATTGAGCAGTACGAGCTGAGCCGGGCGGATGCCCTCGCCTGGGCGGACGAGAACGGACAGCCCTACAAACGCGCCCTCATCGAGGATCTGCCGGAGGGGGAGGCGATTTCCTTCTATAAACAGGGGGAGTTCACGGATCTGTGCAAGGGACCGCACCTCGCGTCGACCGGGGCGGCAAAGGCGATCCGCCTGCTGTCCGTCGCCGGCGCGTACTGGAGGGGCGACGAAAAGAACAAGATGCTGCAGCGCATCTACGGTACGGCCTTCCCGACGCAGGAGGAACTGCAGGCGCATCTGGACAGGCTGGAGGAAGCAAAGAAGCGCGACCACAGGCGCATCGGGCGCGAGATGGACTTGTTCACCATCCTCGAAGAGGGCCCGGGCTTCCCGTTCTTCCTGCCGAGCGGCATGATCATCCGCAACGAGCTGGAGCAGTTTTGGCGTGAGGAACACGCGAAGCGCGGCTACCACGAGATTCGCACGCCCCTGATCCTGAACGAGGCGCTCTGGCATACCTCGGGGCACTGGGATCATTATCAGGACAACATGTACTTCACGCGCATCGACGACGGCGACTATGCGGTCAAGCCGATGAACTGCCCCGGCACGATGCTCGCCTACAAGAACAAGATGTACAGCTACCGTGACCTGCCGTTGCGCTTCGTGGAACTGGGGCAGGTGCACCGGCACGAGCTTTCGGGCGCGCTGCACGGGCTCTTCCGCGTGCGCACCTTCACGCAGGACGATGGGCATATCTTCATGCTTCCGGAGCAGGCAGAACAGGAGATCATCGGTGTCATCGAGCTGACGGACTACATCTATCGCCACTTCGGCTTCGAGTACCACTTGGAGATCTCGACGAAGCCGGAGAAGTCGATGGGCAGCGACGAGGACTGGGAGCGGGCGACCGACGTACTGAAGGCGGCGGTCGAAAAACTCGGCATGGACTATGTCATCAACGAGGGAGACGGGGCATTTTATGGACCCAAGATAGACTTCCACCTCCAGGACAGCCTCGGGCGCACTTGGCAGTGCGGGACGATCCAGCTCGACTTCCAGATGCCGCAGCGCTTTGAGACGACCTATGTGGGGGCAGACGGCGAGCGTCACATCCCGCAGATGGTCCACCGCGCGATCTTCGGAAGCCTCGAGCGCTTCATCGGAATCCTGACGGAGCATTTCGCGGGCAAGTTCCCGCTGTGGCTCGCGCCTGTGCAGGTCAGCCTCCTGACGGTGACGGAGCATTACAACGACTATGCGGAGGCGCTCGCGGACAGGATGCGCGAGGCGGGTCTGCGTGTGAAGGTGGACGGCCGCAATGAGAAGATCGGCTACAAGATCCGGGAGGCGCGCAACCTGCGCGATGCCTATATCGTCGTGATCGGCGAGAAGGAGGCAGGCGGCGGGGCGTTGCCGGTGCGCTCCTCGAAGGAGGGCGAGATCGGAGAGTTCACCGAAGCGGCGCTGATCGAGCGGCTGCTGGAAGAAATCATCACGAAGAAGATCTAGACGGGAGAACGGCATGGACGAGAACAACGGCAGGGACGGCAACGCGGTCGGCAGCACGGACAGCGGCGCGGACAGCGGCGCAGTTGGGGGAAAAGGCGCTTCTGCAAAGCCGGGCGGGGCACCTGCGGCATCGCCCGGGGCAGTGCGCGTTGCGGGGCATGAAAGGCAACAGGCGGCAAGACCGGGCGCGGGGCATCCAGCTGCGCCGGGCGGTGCGCCTGTAGCGCCGAGGTCGGTGCCGGGGGCGCGACCGGCTGCTGCCCCTGCGGCAGCACAAGCTGTGACACCAACTGCGGCGAACCATTCCTCACAGACACAGGGTTTCAACTCGGGGCAGGCGAAGCCTTCACGCTCCTCCGTGCGCGCCTCTTCCTACGCGATGGGCGCACAGCGGCGAAAGCCGCTTTGGTTTTACCTCATGCTCACGCTCATCATCTGCTCGACCGTGGTCATCCTGGTCGTCGGCTGCGTCAATCTCCTGGGCAAGGGCGGCGGCGCGCAGTCCTCAGGGGGCGATTTTGTCCCCCCCTCCGTGAAGTACGTCTCCAAGATGTACATCGTCGGTGAGATCGGCGACTACGGCGACGAGTACACGTCTTCGCAGCAGAGCTTCCATTACCGTTATACACTGGACACGATCGACAGCCTGATTGCCGACCCGAACAACGTGGGGCTCGTCCTCTACATGAATTCTCCCGGCGGCACGGTCTACGAGAGCGACGAGGTCTATCTGAAGGTGATGGAGTACAAGGAGAAGACCAAGCGCCCCGTCTACGTGTACATGAGCTCCATGGCGGCATCCGGCGCCTATTATATCGCGGCGGCAGCGGACAGGATCTACGCGAACCGCAACACCTGGACGGGCTCGATCGGCGTCATCAGCGGGACGTTCTTCGATGTGTCGGGCTTCCTCAAGAAGCATGGCATCAAGGCGACGGACATCGTCTCCGGGCGCAACAAGGGGATGGGCAGCTACTTTCAGCCGATGACGAAGGAGCAGCGCGCCATCCTCCAAAGCCTCGTGGACGAGGCGTACATGCAGTTTGTCGGCATCGTGTCGGCAGGGCGCGGGCTGACGGTAGAGAAGACCATCGAGCTGGCGGACGGGCGCATCTACACAGCGACCCAGGCGAAAGCGGCGGGGCTCATCGACCAGGTCATGGGTGAGCAGGATGCCTATGCCGACATCCGCAAAACGCTGGGAGACGAGGATCTCCAGATCGTGGACACGGTCTTCGAGGCGCAGGAGCGGTTGCTCGACATCTTCGGGATGCCGATCAACGGCAAGGCGGCGGGAGGCGGTGCCGGGGCAGGAGCAAGCGACAGCGATGCTGGGGCATCGGGCGCAGACGCGCTCTCACCGGGCGACATCGCACGCGTGCTGGATATGGTGGAGAACGCCGACCCCTTCCAGCTGCAGTACCTCTTCGTGGGGTGACGCTACCGGACGACCATGCGCATCATCCTGCACATCGATGTGAACAGCGCCTATCTCAGCTGGACTGCGCGGGAACTGCTGAGAAACGGCAAAAGAACAGATATCCGGAAGGGTTGCTCGGCGATTGCGGGCGACCCTTCCGCGCGTAGGGGCGTCATCCTCGCAAAATCCGAAGCAGCAAAATCCTGCGGTGTCGTGACGGGCGAGTCGATCCTCGAGGCTCGGCGCAAGTGCCCGGGGCTGGAGCTCTATCCGCCCGACCACGACCTCTATGAGCGCTGCAGCGATGAGCTCAACGCTGTCCTGTCCCGCTGGTCGCCCCGGATCGAACGGTTTAGCGTGGACGAGAGCTGGCTGGATTACACGGAGTCCCGCGCCCTGTTCGGCGATCCGCTTGACGCTGCCCATGCTATCCGTAAGGCCATCCGGGAAGAGCTGGGATTTACGGTGAACGTCGGGGTCTCCACGAACAAGCTCCTTGCGAAGATGGCATCCGACCTGAGAAAACCGGACATGGTGCACACCCTGTTCCCGGACGAGATCGCGGAAAAGATGTGGCCGTTGCCGGTGCGCGAGCTCTTTTCCGTCGGGCGCGTGACGGCCAAAAAACTGGAGGGCGTGGGCATCCGAACCATCGGCGACATCGCGGCAGCGCAGCAAGACTTCCTGCGCGCCCTGCTCGGCAATGTGCAGGGGCAGACCGTGCACGAGTACGCAAACGGCATTTCCGACGCGCCTGTCATCCCGAACGAGCAGGCAGAGAGGAAGGGCATCGGCAACAGCGTGACCCTGCCAAGTGATGTCACGAACGTGAGGCAGGCAGAAAAAGTCCTGCTGTCCCTCTGCGAAAAGACTTGCTCCCGCCTGCGCGCCGCCGGATGCTACACAGATCTGGTGTCCGTGACCATCCGCCCGGCGGATTTTGCCCGCAGGCAATACGGGCACCAGCGCCGCCTCCCCGCGCCCCTCTGCGCGACCAGCGAGGTATACGCCGTTGTCAAGGAACTGTTCCGAGAAGCGTGGAAAGGGGAACCTGTCCGCCTTCTGGGCGTGGCGTTTGGAGAAATCCAAAGGGACAGGGGCGGGCAGCTCGACATGTTTGCGGCAGAAGGGGACGCGCCGGACGAGACGCTCGACCGCACCGTGGACGAGATCCGGGCGCGCTTCGGCAAGGATGCCGTCAAGCGGGGTACTTTGGCAAACAGACCGCCTTCGTCAAAATGATTGGAATTATTCCAACTTGTACCCAAACCCCCGGATGGTCGTGATGACACCTTCTCCGAGCTTCCTGCGCAGGTAGCGCACGTGGACATCCACCGTTCGCGTCTCCCCGGAGTATTCGTAGCCCCAGACCTTGTCAAGCAGCTGTGTGCGCGTGAGAACGTGCCCCCGGTTCTCGGCCAGTACCCGCAGCAGTTCGAATTCCTTCAGCGTCAGCAGGATGGGCTCCCCTGCCATCCGCACGTCGTGCCGCCCCACATTGATTTCGAGTGCGCCGACTTTCATGATACCCCGGACGGCTCCCTCCGGCGAGGGCGGAGCCTGCGACAGCTCGTTGCGACGGATGACGGCTTTGACCCTCGCCGAAATCTCTTTGAGACCGAAGGGTTTCGTGATGTAGTCGTCCGCTCCGAACCCGAGGCCGATCACCTTGTCTGCCTCGTCGCTCTTTGCGGTCAGGATGATGACGGGGGTCATGACCCCCTCGCGCCGCAACCCCTGCAGCACCTCCAGCCCGTCCATGCCCGGCAGCATGAGGTCGAGCAGGATGAGGTCGTAGTCGTGCGCGGTCGCCTTGCGCAGACCGACTGTGCCGTCCTCCGCCTCCGTGCACGAAAACCCCTCTCCGGAAAGGCTGCGGGAGAGGATGTCCCGGATATTCGCTTCGTCTTCGATGATCAATATGGTGCGCATAAACCCCTGCCTGCCCCGCCGGACGTTCAGTCCGGCACTCTCTCTTTGTTGTACGATACCGGCCAATCATACGAAACGCATGTATGCGGCGGCAGGTAGATTCTGTAATATCTTTGTCAAGTCCCCTTCGAGGCGGTGCAGAGGATTCCGCGCCTCGCCAGTTCGGAAAAGACATCCTGTGGCTCGAACGCCTCCTCCGGTGTCAGCAGACCCGTGCGCGGTCGCCCCGTCGCGGGGTCGCGGAGCATTCGCCCCCCTGCAATCAACATTGCGGCAATCCCCATCGGAATCCCCACATTCTTCGTGTACGCCCGCAGCCCCGCCCATTCGGGCACGCTGCCGTCCGATGCGGGGTGGGTGTGCGTGTAGACCGTGCGGACGGACTTGCCACCGGCCTCGCCGCAGACCTCGACGTGCAGCGCGTAACCATAGAGCGCTGTCGTACGCCCTGCTTCGCTCGCCAGTAGATAGTCCCCGATGATGTCCATCAGCCCGACCTTTGTGCCGCCTGCTTCCACCAGCGGGTTTGCCAGGATGCCATAGCCGTAGAGCCCCCGAATCAGATCCATGTTCTGCCGGGGCCAGGTGCCCCGCACCTCGATCAGGCGGACACCCTTGCAGGCGAGCGCCTTTGCGAGCGTGTGCGTCTCCGCGTGCGGGATGATGTACTGCGTCGTAAGCCCGTATGGCTCCGGCAACTGCACCTCACGCGGGCGCGCGAAGGGCGGCACGGGGACGAACGCCCCGTCCTCGAAGACGACGCGCCCGGGAAAGTCGGGCAGGTACTCTACGCGGGTCGTCTCCGCGATGGACGCGGAGAAGGCGATGGGTCGGAACGCCCCGTGCGAGACGTACACCCCGCTGACGCTGTCCATCTCCGCCGCCGCTGCCATCGCCATCATCTGCGTGACCCCTGGCGTCATACCGAAGCCTGGGACGCAGACCTTTCCAGCCGACCGGAAGTGCTGCGCCCACGCATCCTCCGCGCCGAAGCCGTTCAGGTTGACCCCGTGCGCACCCGCCTTCGCGATGCAACCTGTAGACAGCTCGTTCATGGAACATGAGTTTTGCGTCAAATTCTACTAATAACCCTTGACAATCCTAAAACACATTGTAAAGTAGGGTTTTTATCGAAAGGGGTTGACGCACTCCCTTCATGACTAGTATAATTATACTAGTCATGAAGGGAGGATGCCCATGCCCAGACCAATCAACCCACAAAGCGCATACCGGGGCAGCACCCACACCACCAACGGCTACACCTACGCCAGTACACAGCCGGCAAGCGTAGACCCGCAGACAGGCAAGAGGACATACCGGCATATCCACTGGGGAAGGCTGGATGAAGGCCTTGTGTTCATCCCTGGCTTGGAATACATAACGGCCTCGGCAGAGGAGAGATCCAGACTGATCTTTCCCAAGGAGTGGGACATGAGCGAGGCATTGAGGGCAGTCGGCGCCGCCGGACCCGGACGCCCTGCCTATGACGGCGAGGACGTAAACCGCTTCTACGGAGACATCTGGCTGCTTGAGCACGTCGCCGAGGCGACTGGCATCCGCCAGGACTTGGAGACGGCCTTCGGCGACAAGAGGAAGGTCGATGACATCTTGACGCTGGCCTATTTCCCCTACGTGACGGGCTGGACATACAACCGGGTGGTGCGCTGGCAGAGGTTGGCCAAGGCCCCATCTGAACGCGAGCTGACACCCTCCTACATCACCAGGCTCACCCAGTCCATCACGGAGGCGGATCGCATGGCGCTACTCCGGTTGCGGGCCAGGCGCATCGACCCGGGCGAGGTC
>JAITHG010000217.1 GCA_031280075.1 Eubacteriales Family XIII. Incertae Sedis bacterium
GACACCCCGCCAAATCCGGGACCTGGTGCACCCGGCACGCCTGGCAGCAGTACCGGAATCTATGATATTCCGGGGCTGCGCTTTCACGTGCCGCAGGATCTTTGCGGCAACACATCCAGCAGTCATTGGCTTCCAAGCCAATATAGACAGAGCCTTCCCTCTTACATAGATCCAAGCAACGGGCGGTCGAGAGGATATTGCAAAGAGGAAAACCAGCTTGGGGACGACAAGGAAAAAACACGGCTGAACGAACAGGGGGCGCTCTTCCTGCTCTCCTTCCGGGCGGTATCCGTACAAGCCAGCAAAGCCGCTGTCAACGATGTGCTCGGCGCAGAGATTGAATCGGCTTTCCAAAACGTCCTCTCAAACTGAGCAATCCACATCACCTGGTCGACCCTGTTCACAGCTGCCGGTAGCGCTTCAGCAGCAGTGTGTTGACGATGCAGAGCAACCCGGTGTAGGTGAGCAGAGCCGCTAGGAAGAACCAGATTCCAGAGAATCCTGCCCCTTCCACCAACACTTTGCGGATGCCTGCACAGCCGTAGTAGATGGGCGTGATGTAGCAGAGGTTGCCCAGCCCGTAGGGCATGGTTTCGAGGTCGATCAGTCCGGAGAAGAATATCTGAGGGATCAGCGTGACGGGGATCAGCTGCACCATCTGGAACTCTGAGTTTGCCAGCGTGGAGATCATCGCGCCGAAGGACACTGCCGTCACCGCCAGGAGCAGCATGATCAGGATGACCCACTCGAGGTTGCCCGCGCAGGACACGCCGAGCACGAGGATGCTGTAGGAAGTGATCAGGGCTGCCTGTATGACTGCAAACACGCTGTATCCCGCCGTGTAGCCGAGGATGACCGCGCGCCGCCGCACCGGTGCGGTGAGCAGGCGCTCGAGCGTCCCGCCCGTGCGTTCACGGATGAGCGCCATGCCGGAGATGATGAAGACGAAGAAGAACGAGAACACGCCGATGAACACGTAGCTCATCGAGCTGAAGGTCGACTGATCCTCATCCCCGTAGACAAAACGGACTGCCATGTCCGAGGCTGGGTTGACCGTGTGGATCGCCGCCTGCAGCGCTTCCATCGCCTTTCCGCTCTTCGCGCCTGACTGCAGCATGTCCACGGTGATCCCATCCGAACCGAAGCGGACGACGGCATCCGCCTCCCCGTCCTTCAGCAAGGCTACTGGTTGCCCCTCTGCCTCCCCGTCTTCCAGCAAGGCATCCGGCTGCCCCTCTGCCGCCGCATCGAGCAGGAGGATGTCCGCCTCTTCCTCCTCGAGCGCCGCAAGGATGGGCGCGGGCGCACCCTCCTCGACGACAGCGATGGTGGGCACATAGTTCGTGTCGCCGAGCAGGAAGTAGATGAAGGTCAGCACGAGGAGCGGTGCGAAGACCATCAGGGCGAGCGTCCGCCGGTCGCCGTGCATCTGCTGCATGACGCGTTTTGCAAGGATTCTCATGACTGTGCCTCCTGTCCCTCCGGTGTCCCTTGGGTCTTGCCGCCGAGTGTGAAGAACAGATCCTCGATGCGCCCGTTTTCGGTTCGGGCAAGGAGCCCTTCACGCGTGTCGTAGCACAGCAACCTGCCCCCGGAGAGCAGGGCGGCGCGGTCACATTCGTAGAATTCGTCCATGACATGTGTAGAGACGACCAGCGTCTTCCCCTCATCCTTGAGCGCGCGGAAGCGGCTCCAAATGGTGCGGCGTAGCAACGGGTCTATGCCGACGGTCGGTTCGTCGAGGATGAGCACGTCCGGTCCGTGCAGCAGGGCGATGGCAAGGGACAGCCGTTTCTTCATGCCGCCACTGTACTTGCCCACATATTTTTGCAGGTCGTCCTTCAGATCCACGAGGGCGGCTGTCTCCCGCACCCGCTCAGCCAGTCCCGATCCCTTCAGCCCGTAAAGCCCTCCGAAGAAGCGCAGGTTCTGCTCGCCCGTCAGGTCGGGATAGACCGCGTCGTTCTGCGGCATATAGCCAATGCGTTTCAGCAGCCCGAAATCCGGGACACGCGTCCCGCCGACCTCGATGGTGCCCGCATCCGCAGCAATCGCACCGAGGAAGAGCCGGATGAGCGTGGTCTTGCCAGCCCCCGACGGTCCGATGAGGCAGACGATCTCCCCTGACGGAACGGTCAGGGCGATGTTCGTCAGCACCTCCTTCCGGTCAAACGATTTGGAAACATTCAGAGCCTCTATGCGCATATCCTCTCCACCTTTCCGATTCATTATTGTGATTGTCCCACCTACCAACGCAAGGTTTGGTTGGCGGATAATAATCAACGAACCGTTGTATAATCATCATCTGTATATTATAATTATCGCGTGGACAAGATGCCATGTCAATGAACAATCTAGCAGACAGTGTCTATTATTCTATTAGAAAGACAGAGGAGGACGATGGTGAAGGAAACAGACCTGCGCGTGGTTCGCACGAAAAGACTGATAGAGGATGCCTTCTTCGACTTGCTGGAGGAAGTCGGTTTTGCAAAGATCACCGTCGACATGATCGCGCGGAAGGCGATGATCAACCGTAGCACGTTCTACCTGCACTACTCGGACAAGTTTGATCTGCTTGCAAAAACGGAAGAAGAAATGCTGCGCAGGATGAGGATCATCATCCAGGAGCGCATCGGCGAGATCGACGAACGTGCGCTGCAAGCGGGGGAACCTCTGCCGCACATCGTCGCCATCCTGGATTTCTTCCGTACCTATCCCGCATTTTTCCGGCACGTGACCGCGCAGGGCGTAGGTTCCGCCTTTGCTCTGCACATGGTCACCCTCGTGAAGGAGATCGCCCTGCCGCGCTTTTTCGGAAACGATGTGCAGCAGACATTCCCCATCCAGGCACCTTACTTCCCCGCCTTCGCGACCTCCCTGTTCACAGGTCTCGTAGGCGAATGGATCCGCAGGGATTTCGCCGAAAGCAGCTACGAGCTCGCCTCGATGATCACAGGCATCGGGCTGCTTATCAGGGAAAAAATCAGGAGATAGGCAAAAATGGGTGAGACGAAACGGGAAAAATTATTAGCACTCACCTTGATAGAGTGCTAACAAAATGGTATACTGACCATACAGGCCATTCGGGGTTGCCCAAGTGCGCTGCTGCCTTGCAGATGCGTAGTGGCGCGGGGCATTCCCGGGAATTTGGACAAGGGGGTATAGCGACATGAACTCTGAGAAATACACGATGAATGCACAGAAGTCCGTGGCGGAGGCGCAGGGCATCGCCATGCGGATGGGGCACCAGCAGCTGGATGGGGAGCACATCCACTTGGCGCTGCTCCGGCAGGAGGACGGGGTCATCCCGAAGATCCTGAAACTGCGTGGGATCGATGCGGACGCTTTCGCCGGCGAGGCGGAGGCAGAGCTTGAAAAACTGCCGAAAGTGCAGGTGGCGGCGGGCGGTGAGGACGGGCTGTATCCTACGCGGCGGCTCGGTCGGCTGCTTGAGGATGCGGAGAAGATCGCAAAGCAGTACAAGGACGACTTCATCAGCGTGGAGCATCTGTACCTAGCGCTGCTCGCAGAACACGGCACGCCTTCAGCGAAGCTGTTCAAGGCGCATGGGCTGACCCGCGATGGCTTCCTCGAGGAACTGACGAAGGTGCGCGGCAACCAGCGCGTCACGAGCCAGAACCCGGAGGAGGGCTACGAGGCGTTGACTAAGTATGGGCGCGACCTCGTGCAGGCGGCACGCGAAGGCAAGCTCGACCCCGTGATCGGGCGCGACGGAGAGATCCGCCACACGATCCAGATCCTGTCGAGACGCACGAAGAACAACCCGGTGCTCATCGGCGAGCCCGGTGTCGGCAAGACTGCCGTTGTCGAGGGGCTGGCGCAGCGCATCCTGAACGGGGATGTCCCGGAGGGGCTGAAGGACAAGACGATCTTCGCCCTCGACATGGGGGCGCTCATAGCGGGCGCAAAGTTCCGCGGCGAGTTCGAGGAACGCCTGAAGGCAGTCCTGACGGAGATCGAGAAATCGGACGGGCAGGTGCTTCTGTTCATTGACGAGATCCACAACATCGTCGGCGCGGGCGCGGCGGAAGGCGCGATGGACGCGGGCAACCTGCTGAAACCCAAGCTCGCGCGTGGTGAGCTGCACTGCATAGGGGAGACGACCCTGGACGAGTACAGGAAGCACATCGAGAAGGATGCCGCTCTAGAACGGCGCTTCCAGAAGATCCTCGTGGATCAGCCCACGGTCGAAGACACCATCTCCATCCTGCGCGGTCTGAAGGAGCGCTTCGAGATCCACCACGGGGTGCGCATCACGGACGCTGCCCTCATCGCCTGCGCCACGCTCTCCGACCGCTACATCGCGGATCGCTTCCTGCCTGACAAGGCGATCGACCTCATGGACGAGGCCGCCTCCAAGATCCGGACGGAAATCGACTCCATGCCTGCGGAGATCGATCAGGTGGCACGCAAGATCATGCAGCTCGAGATTGAAAAACAGGCGCTTGCCAAGGAGACGGACGATGCCTCGGCTGCACGCCGGGAGAGTATCGAGGCAGAACTTTCCGAACTGCGCGCGGAGAACGATGCCATGCGGGCGCAGTGGGAGAACGAAAAACAGATCATCGCATCCGTAAAGGACGTGAAGCAGCGTATCGAGGATCTACGGCTCGAGATCGAGGCGGCGGAGCGGGACTACGACCTCGAAAAGCTAGCCCAGCTGAAATACGGCAGCATGCCCGAGCTAGAGCGCCAGCTCACGGACGCGCAGGCAAAGGCGAATGCGGCGGAGGAGCGCAGGCTGCTGAAAGAGGAAGTCACAGAGGAAGAAATCGCAGAAGTCGTCTCCGGGTGGACGGGCATCCCCGTGAGCCGCCTGGTGGAATCCGAGAAAGAGAAGCTGCTGCGTCTGCCGGAGATTTTGCATCGCCGGGTCGTCGGGCAGGACGAGGCAGTCGCCTCCGTGTCCGAGGCAGTGCTGCGCGCGCGCGCCGGGCTGAAGGACGAGCGAAGACCCATCGGAACCTTTATCTTTCTGGGACCAACGGGCGTGGGTAAGACGGAGTTGGCAAAGGCTCTGTCCGAGGCGCTGTTCGACTCGGAAAAGAATCTCGTGCGCATCGATATGTCCGAGTATATGGAGAAGCACGCCGTGTCCCGGCTCGTAGGTGCGCCTCCCGGATACGTCGGCTATGAGGAGGGCGGGCAGCTGACAGAGGCAGTGCGGCGCAGACCGTACAGCGTCATCCTCTTCGACGAAATCGAAAAGGCGCACCCGGACGTATTCAACATCCTGCTCCAGCTGCTCGATGACGGCAGGCTGACGGACAACCAGGGGCGCACGGTCGATTTCAAGAACACGATCATCATCATGACCTCCAACATCGGCAGCCCCGCCCTCATCGAGAGCATAGGAGGCGACGGCACGATTTCCGACGAGGTGAAGGATCGCACGGTGGAAGAGATGAAACGCCATTTCCGCCCGGAGTTCATCAACCGCATCGACGACATCGTCGTGTTCTCGACGCTCAGCGAGGACGACATCGTCCAAATCATCGACATCGCGCTGGAAGCGATCCAGGAACGGCTCAAAGAAAGGGATCTCCGTGTGCGCTTCACGGAAGAGACGAAGCACTTCATCGCGAGGGAGACATACTCGCCCGCCTTTGGGGCAAGACCGATCGCACGCTATCTGAAGAAGAACATAGAGACGGCCATCGCGGAGCGGATCATCCGCGGGGAGCTGAAGGACGGGGACGAGTTCACGATCGACCTGACGTGAGTGGGTGCTACCGCAGCGCCCGCGCCTGCGCCCGCTCCACATGCCGACGCATCGCCTCGGCGGCCTCCTCCGGGGCGCGGTTGACAAATGCCTCGAAGACGGAGGCGATCTCCCCGATCATGTCCGGAAGGAACTCCTTGCGCCCGCGCTTGACGTGGGCGCTGTTCAGGAGGTAGACGCGGTAGCTCCGGAGGCGGCGGGCGAGCATGCGGCTGTGGCAGGCCTCGTAAATCGCTTCGTGGAAGCGCCCGTCTGCCTCGCGCACCTTGCGCAGATCCTCCCTGCCCGCATAGAGAACCATCATCTCATAG
This sequence comes from Eubacteriales Family XIII. Incertae Sedis bacterium, assembly GCA_031280075.1. The sequence goes on from JAITHG010000217.1 coordinate 6,055, forward strand.
GCTTCCTCCAGCGCCTCCATCTCTTTCTCGTAGAAGCGCTCGACCGCCCAGCGCACCGCCTGTGCCTCCGCATCCCGGCGCAGCTCGAAGAGGTCGGCGACATCCCCGCGCGAAAACCCGATCACGAACGCGCCCCGGCTGTGCACCAGCTCCACAAGATCCTCGCCCGCGAGCTGCTTCAGCGCTTCGCGTACAGGCGTGCGGCTCACACCGAAACGTTCGCAGACTTCCTGCTCCACAAGCTTGCTGCCCGGACGGATCCCCTCGCTGAGGATCTCGATGCGCAGGCTGTCCACCAATTCGCTTGACAGTCCATTCTTGTCCATGTCCCTGCCTTGCCCGCCGACAACCCCTATGACGAGCGGATCATGTTGATTTTTCCGCCTGCAAGGATCATCTGCCTCTCGAGCTGCGTCAGCCCCGGCAGGGTCTTGTACTTCGCGCCCGTGTCCGCGTCCGTTACGATGACGTGCTCCCCCTCGATCTGCGAGCGCACGTCTTCGATGACGAGGTTTGCCCCCTTGCGGATCCTGCCGTGGTCGGCGGGGTCTGCAAAGCGCAGGGGGAGGATGCCGCTGTTGATGAGGTTGGAGCGGTGGATGCGCGCGAAGGACTTCGCGATGACAAACTTGATGCCGAGGTGCAGGGGGGCGAGTGCCGCGTGCTCGCGGCTCGAGCCTTGCCCGTAGTTCTCCCCGCCGACGACGACCCCGCTGCCTGCCTCCTTCGCCCGCGTGGAGAAGCCTGCGTCGATCTTCTCGAAGCAGTAGTTGGCAAGGTAAGGGACGTTAGAGCGGTAGGGCAGCAGGCGGCTGTCCGAAGGCATGATATCGTCTGTCGTGATGTTGTCGCCCGTATGGAGCACGACCTTGCCTGCAAGTCGGTCGGGCAGGGCGACGTTCCGGGGGAAGGGCTTGATGTTCGGTCCCATGACGACGGGCGTGTCCGCCTTGGACAGCCCATCGGGGCTGACGATGAAGTGACTGTTTGGCGCAAAGTGCTCTGGCGCGATGTCCGGAAGCGCAATGCCGAGCGCCCCGCCCTCAGCTAGCCCGTCGGTGAGCTTCCCGCACACGGCTGAGATGGCGGCGGTCTCCGGGCTGACGAGGTACACGTCTGCGTCGAGCGTGCCGCTCCTGCCCTTGAAGTTCCGGTTGAACGTCCGCAGGGACACTGCGCGGCTCTTCGGCGACTGCCCCATGCCGATACAGGGGCCGCAGGCGTTCTCGATGATGCGTGCGCCCGCGTCGATGAGTGAGGACAGCGCCCCGTTGCGCGCGAGCTTCGACAGGATCTTCGCCGACCCGGGCGAGATGACGAGGCTGACTTCCGGATGGACGCGCCTGCCGTCCAGGATGGCGGCGACTTTCATGAGATCTGTATAGGAAGCGTTCGTGCAGCTCCCGATGGCGACCTGGTCGATGGCGATGTCGCCGATCTCGGAGATTGCCGCCACATTGTCAGGGCTGTGCGGTCTTGCTGCGAGGGGCGTGAGCGCCGCTAGGTCGACCTCGAGCAGCTCGTCGTAAACTGCGTCTGCGTCCGCCGCAAGCGGCGTGTAGTCGCCCGCCCGCCCCTGCGACTCCAAAAATGCCAGCGTGTTTTCGTCGGATGGGAAGACCGAAGTCGTCGCGCCAAGTTCCGCGCCCATGTTCGTGATGGTCGCCCGATCCGTGACAGAGAGCGCCTGCACGCCGTCCCCGAAGTATTCCACGATGCGTCCGACGCCGCCCTTGACGGTCAATTCCTTCAAGACGTGCAGGATGACATCCTTCGCGGACACCCACGGGCGCAGCCGCCCGGTCAGCCGGATGCCGAGCACCTTCGGTGCGGCGAGGCTGTACGTCCCCTGCGCCATTGCGACGGCGACATCAAGCCCGCCCGCGCCGATGGCGATCATCCCGAGCCCGCCGCCCGTGGGCGTGTGGCTGTCCGATCCGAGCAAGGTCTTGCCGGGTGCGCCGAAGTTCTCCAGATGCAGCTGGTGGCAGATGCCGTTGCCGGGCTTGGAGAAGAGCACGCCGTGTCGCTTGGCTACGCTCTCGATGAAGGCGTGGTCGTCGGCGTTCTCAAAACCCGTCTGGAGCGTGTTGTGGTCGATGTATGCCACGGAAAGCTCGGTCTTCACCCGCTCCACGTCCATCGCTTCAAGCTGCAGGTAGACCATTGTCCCCGTGCTGTCCTGCGTCAGCGTCTGGTCTACGCGGATCACGATCTCCTCGCCAGGTCTCATTTCGCCCGAGACCAAGTGCCCCTCAAGTATCTTGTACGCCAAAGTCTTGCCCATCATTGCCTCCTTGTCCGCCGAATGCGACTGTGCCTCTGTGTAGTGTGAACACATATTATATCATGGGAATGATCGCTTTGACTTCTCTGCACAGTAGCAAAATCAGCAACCGCCACATAAATGATTGTTTACCTATTCCGGATTTATGTTATAATTTCATTGGAGAGAGAACAACGAGGAGGAGCGGTATGACAGCCACTGGAAGGAACCGCAAGTTGCTTGGGAACTGGGAAGACGAAAGCCTGCAGG
>JAITHG010000229.1 GCA_031280075.1 Eubacteriales Family XIII. Incertae Sedis bacterium
TTGCCCGTGAAGGCGAAGGGCGACGTGCGGTTGCGATCCGTGTTGTCCTTCGGGAAGTTGGGCAGGGCATCCACGCCGATGTTCATGCGCACGCCCTTCTTGTCTTCTACGACCTCGCCCGCCTTGATGCCTTCGAGGATCTCCGTCAGCTCGTCGCCGAGGAAGATGGAGATGATGGCAGGTGGTGCCTCCGCTTTGCCGAGACGGTGGTCGTTCGCTGCCGTCGCGACCGAGATGCGCATGAGATCCTGGTGCAGGTCGATGGCCTTGATGACGGCGGAGAGGAAGAGCAGGAAGCGCGCGTTGCGCTGCGGGGTCTTGCCGGGGTCGAGCAGGTTTTCTCCCGTGGACGTGCTGATGGACCAGTTGCAGTGCTTGCCGCTGCCGTTGACACCCGCGAAGGGCTTCTCGTTCGTGAGGGCTACGAGCCCGTGCTGCGGGGCGACGGTCTTGAGCGTCTCCATGATGAGCTGGTTGTGGTCGGCGGCGGCGTTTGCGCTCTCGTAGATGGAGGCGACTTCGTGCTGGGCTGGTGCCACCTCGTTGTGCCGCGTCTTGCTTGCGATGCCGAGCGACCAGAGCGTCTCGTCGAGATCCTGCATGAAGGCCGCGACGCGCGGCTTGATGATGCCGAAGTAGTGGTCGTCGAGGTCCTGCCCCTTGGGGGGCGGGCTTCCAAAGAGCGTGCGCCCGCTGTACACGAGATCCGGGCGTGCCTCGTACATGGTCTCGTCGATGAGGAAATATTCCTGTTCTGCGCCGACGTTCGTGAGGATGTCCACGTCTTCGGATTCCCCGAAGAGCTTCAGGATGCGCCTCCCTTCCCTGCTGAGAGCCTGCATGGAGCGCAGCAGGGGTGTCTTCTTGTCGAGTGCCTCGCCCGTATAAGAACAGAACGCCGTCGGGATGTAGAGGACGCTGCCTTTGACAAAGGCGTAGGAGGTCGGATCCCAGGTCGTGTAGCCGCGCGCCTCGTAGGTCTCGCGGATGCCGCCCGTGGGGAAGCTCGACGCGTCGGGTTCGCCTTTGATCAGCTCACGCCCCGAAAACTCGAGGATGAGCTCGCGGTCGCCCTCGAAGTTGACGAAGGAGTCGTGCTTCTCGGCGGTCACGCCCGTCATCGGCTGAAACCAGTGCGTGAAGTGGGTCGCACCCTTCGCGACCGCCCAGTCGCGCATGGCGTGGGCGATGACATCGGCATGCTTCGGGTCGGCGTTCGTGCGTGTCCGGATGCTTTCGATCAGGGATTCGTATACGTCGTCGGGCAGCAGCTCCTTCATGGCGCTGGGGGTAAAAACGTCCCGCGCGTAGTCATCTGGCAAAGTAAATGTCGGTTCCATCGTTCAAACTCCTCCTGCCCTTTCGCGATTCTGTTGCAATATGTTGGACAAGTCCATTGTACCGCCTGCAAAGGGCACTGTCAAGAATGATTGGCAATTTAATTCAAAAGATTCAGAATAATACTGGACTCCAGTTCGTGGATGAACAGCCCGCTGAGCAGTTTGGGCTCGAACCAGGTGGATTTGGGAGGCATGAGCAGCCCTGCGTCTGCGATCGCCAGGAGCTGTTCCGGCTGTGTCGGGTAGAGGGAGAAGGCGACGGTCATGTCATCCTCGGCGCGGCGCTCCAGTTCTGACAGCCCGCGGATGCCGCCTACGAAGTCGATGCGGGCATCCGTGCGCGGGTCGTCGATGCCGAGCAAGGGCGCGAGCACCGTCTCCTGCAGGATGGACACGTCCAGGGCGGCGACGGGGTCGTCCGCAGCGGGCGTGCCTTGCCAGGCGAGCCGGTGCCAACCTTTGCCGCGCAGGTACATGCCGAAGCTGCGTGGGCTTTCAGGTCGGACAGGTGCGTCAGCGGGCTCGATGCGGAAGCCCGGTTCGAGCGCGGCGAGGAACTGCTCGGGAGAGAGACCGTTCAGATCCTTCACGACGCGGTTGTAGTCTAGGATGCGCAGCTCGTCCGCCGGGAAGACGACGGAGAGGAAAAAGTTGTACTCTTCGTCGCCGCTGTGCGCGGGATCCGCCTCTGCGCGCATGCTTGCGACACGTGCGGCGGAGGCGCAGCGGTGGTGTCCGTCCGCGATGTAGAGCGCGTCCATGCCTCGGAAGGCTTCCTCGATGGCGCGGATGGCATTAAGATCGTCCACGCGCCATGCTTCGTTCAGCACGCCGCCCGGTCCTTCGAAGCTGTACAGGGGCGCGTGCTTGCCCGCCCACTCGCGCACGAGGGTGGAAAGCCCCTCCTGCGGTCTGTGTGCGAGGAAGATGGGACCTGTGTTCGCATCGAGGGTGTCCACGTGCCGGATGCGGTCTGCCTCTTTGTCGGCACGCGTCCGCTCGTGCTTCTTGATCCGCCCCTCGTCGTAGTCGCGCGTGGAGGCACATGCCACGATGCCGGTCTGGGCGCGCCCGTCCATCGTGAGACGGTAGAGGTAGAAGCAGGGCGTCCCGTCCTGCGTGAATGTCCCGTCCGCACGGCGCGCCAGATAGCCCGCGCGGGCCTTTGCGTAGACCTCCGGCGCGTGCGGGTCTGTGCCCGGTGGCAGGTCGATCTCCGCGCGGTCGATGTGCAGGAAGGAGCGGGGGTTGCCTGCGGCCATGACCCTTGCCTCTTCCGTGTTCATGACATCGTAGGGCAGGGCTGCCACCTCTGCGGCATAGGTGGGGTGGGGGCGCACTGCCTTGAATGGTTTTATGGTGAGCATGTTATCTCCTTGTGCTAGGTTTTCGGTGGTAGTCCTTACGGTTTGTGGGCTGGTTCTATCAGGACTTGGAGGGTGCCCCCGCATGCCATGCCGTCCTCTTCTGCGGTGTCCGTCGTGTCCACGCTGACGATCTCGAAACCGCCTTCGCGGATGACGGTGCGGGCGCGGTGCATCACGTCCCCCTCTGCGCAGCCCCCGCCGATCGTGCCTGCGGTGCTGCCTTGGTAGTTGATCGCCATCTTGGCGCCCGTCTCGCGCGGGACGGAGCCCTGCGTGGCGAGGATGGTGATGAGGGCATCCGCCTCGTCCCCGTGCTGCGCGAGCCATTCCGCGATCTCCGTGTTGCAGGTCTGTCCGGTCTGCGCGCCCGCGCCCTTGCGCTTCGTCTCGATGACCTCTGCGAGGATGGAGACGGAGATCTCGGCAGGCGTGACCGCGCCGATGCGCAGACCGATGGGCGTGCGCACAGCCTCCAGTGCCTCCCGCGCATAGCCGCGCGCCTCCAGCTCCTTCAGGACGATGGCGACGCGGCGGCGGCTGCCGATCATGCCGGTGTAGGCGGGAGCCGTGCCGTCGAGCACGCCCTCGAGGCACTCCGTGTCGTGCCTGTGTCCGCGCGTCACGATGACCACGTAGTCCGTGGCGCGGACGCGGACGCGCTCGAAGACGCGGGCAAAGTCGTCGCAGATGACCTCGTCCGCCTCCGGGAATCGTTTGGGGTTGGCATACATCGGGCGGTCGTCGAACACGACGACATCGAACTCCGTGAGCTTTGCCATCTTCACGAGGGCGAGGGCGATGTGCCCGCCGCCGAGGATGACCATGCGCGGCTTCGGGGCATACAGCTCGTAGACCGTCATTCCGGCTCCGTCCACCTGTGTGCAGACGGGGCCGTCCTGCCGGAATCCGGCACCGCCCTGGGCGCAGGTCTCTTCAAACGCGCGCCAAGCATCGCTGCCCTCCGTGAGCAGCGCCTTCTCGATGGGGCAGGCATGCCTGCGGCAGCTCCATCCGACATCCGGGCGTTCCGGGAAGGGCTCGCCCGCCTGCGCCGCGAGGCGCGTCATGACGACGGCGCGCTGCCCGCGCCCCAGCGCGTCCATCAGAGCCTTGTAAAAATTCTTCGTATCCATAAGGAAATTATATCATGGATCACTCGACCGCCTTCAGGGACGTGACTGGATTGATGCCCTTGAGCCTCGGGAACGTGGACAGGCTCACGACGAGGGCGCAGAGGAAGGTGAAGGCACCCGCCATGAGGAAGCTCACTGGCCGGATGACGCGCGCAAACATGATCTCGTTTACATCGATGGAATCCATGACGAAACTGTGCAGCCAGATGCCGAGCAGAAGCCCCAAGAATAGGCCGACGACGGTCATGGTGGTCGTCTCGCGCGTGATGTAGGAATTGACTTCCGACTGGTGGTAGCCGAGCACCTTCAGCGTGGCGAGCTCTTCCTCCCGCTCTGTGATGCTGATGTTCACGATGTTGTACAGAACGACGATGGCCAGCAGGCAGGCCACGATGACCATGATCCAGACGACGTCGTCGAGGTTGTCGACGACGGTGTCGATCGTCTCCCGCAGCTGTGAGACGGGCAGGGCGACCCGCACGTTCTTTGACGCGACCAACGCTTCCATCTCCGCCTCTGCGTCCGCTTGCGTCTTGCCTTCCTCGATACTCACCATCACAGATGCGTAAGGGGGCGTGTCGCCGTAGATCTGCATGTAGCTGTCCTTCGTCATGAAGATGTAATTGTAGACGTAGTATTCGGTGATGCCGGCGACGCGGATGTTCGTCTCCGCCTCACCGGTCTTCGAGAAGGAGAACGTGTCACCGACCCGGAGGCCCAGCTCGCGGGCAAGACGCTCGGTGATGACCACGGCAGGTCCGCCGGACTGATCCGGCGGGAAGGTCACAGGTTCCCGCGTGTTGCGCTCACGGAAGGTCATGAGCTCGTTCAGTCGGTCTGCGTCCTCCGGAACGAAGAGGTAGGTGAGAATGCCCTTGTTAGTCCGTTCGCCCGCCGAGGCATCCACTGCCGCCATGTAGACATAGCCGTGCCTGTAGGGGGTGAGCTTGCGGTTGAGCTCCGTCTCGGCATTTCCATCCGACTGCTTATCGAGCAGCAGCGACGTGTCGTAGTGCGATATCTGCCCGTACTGAAGATCGACCAGGTCTGCGAGCGAATCGTGCAGACCGAAGCCCGTGAGCAGCAGGGCGGTGCAGCCTGTGACTCCGATAATGGCCGTCAAGGTGCGGCGCTTGTAGCGCAGCACATTGCGGATCATGACCTTGTGGGTGAAGGCCAGCCTGTTCCAGAATGCGGGGATGCGCTCAGGCAGAACCCGCTTGCCTGCCACCGCCGCGCGGGGACGAAGCAGGGCTACGGCGCTGCTTTTCAGGGCACGGCCAATGGCGACGCTGGTTGCGGCGACGAGCACAATCGTGCCGCCGAACAGCCCGATGGCGCAGGGCCAGAACGTGATAGCAGGACGGAATGCGTCGAGGTAATACATTTTGTCGTAGATCCGCCAGATGGTCTCGGGGAAAACGAAGAAACCCAGCACAATGCCGCTGACGCTGCCGGACAGCCCAATGAACCAGGCGTAGAATTGGTAGATCTTCTGGATGTCCCTTCTCCGGTAGCCGAGCGCCTTCAGCGTGCCGATGCGCGTGCGGTGCTCCTCGATCATGCGCGACATGTTCGTCAGGCAGACCAGCGCGGCGACGAGGAACAGGAACCCGGGTAGGATGAGCGTCAGTTGTTCGAGGCGATCCACATCGGACGTGAAGCCGTAGTAGCCGGGGAAATCTCCGCGATCTACGAGGGTCCACGTCGGCTTTTCAATGGTCGAAAGATCCTCCTTGCTCTGGTCGATCTCCTTTCGGGCATCATTGAGCGCGCTGTTCGCCTCCTTTGACTCGTCGTCGTAGCGCTGCTCCTGGTCGCTCAGGTCGATTTCCGCCTGGCTCAGGCTCTTGCGCATCTCCGCCAGGTCGGTCTCGCCTTTGCGGATCTTCCTGTCGGCATCCGCGACTTTTTTCTGCGCATTGCTGTACTGCTTTTCTGCATTGGCAAGCGTCTTTTCCGATGTCGACACATTGCGTTCGCCCGTGGCGATCTGGCTATTCACGGCATCGATCTGGCTGTCGAGCTGTTCCAACTGCGCCTGCATGGCCATGATCTTCTCCGGGGCGGTCTCGAGGACGAGTTGAGCCTGCAGAGCCTCTCGCTGCCGAAGCAGGGTCGTCCTCGTCGATTTCCCTTTCTCGAGCTGTTCCTTCAGGGCAGCGAGGTTTTTCTTTCCGTTGTCGATCTTCTTTTTGAGACTGTTCAAATCTGTCTTCATGTGAGACAGATCCTCTTTGGCATCGTTGATGGCATCCACGTTTTCGCGATAGGTCTTCTTGCCGCTGGTCAGGTCGTCCTTGCCGGACTGGATGGCATCCCCCGCCTCTGTGAGTTCCTTGTCCGCCTTGTTCTTTTTCTTGTCGTATTTTTTCTCCGCTTTGGCGATCTCGTCGTTGGCCTCCTTCAAGATATCGTCATAGCGCGACAGAGCGCGACGTTCGGTGAAGGATTCCAAGCTCTCCTCCATCCCTGCGGCGCCGTCGTCGTAGGCATTGGATCGGATGGGAACGCCCAAGGTCGCATCGAGACGGATGTCGAGTTCGGTATAGTATTCGCTGCTGAATGCCGCTTCCGGCACGTACAGGAAGGCGGTCAGCCTCCCCATGCCGATGTTCGTGTTGCCCCTGTCGATCCCGAGATAGGCGGAAGACCAGACGCGTCCCACGACGGTGAAGTTCTGTACGGCGAGCAGGTCGAGCGAGTCCTCTAGGTTGTCCGTACCGAACGTGACCGTATCGCCGACACTGAACGTCGAACGTGCATCGGCGACGCATTCGTCTGCTGTGACGGGCATACGCCCTTCCTCGAGCTTGAGTTCAGTGCCGGGGTTTGTGCTGGGGTTCACGACGGCACCCGCAACGGCACCCGCAACGGCACCCGCAACGATGCTGCCCTCCGT
>JAITHG010000264.1 GCA_031280075.1 Eubacteriales Family XIII. Incertae Sedis bacterium
CAGGCGGCGCGAGCACGTGCTCGCGGACATCGATGCCGTCGCTTCCTGGACGGAGCGCTTTGCGCGACTTGGCAGACTTTCGGGCGCAGAGCGGGAGCGGGAAGCGGCTGCGCTGGACGTGGCGGCAAACGAGGCGGCAAACGCCGGTGCCGTGCAGTCTGCGATCCATTTTTGGCAGGGCGGGATGCGGTCGGTCTTTCTCCAGGATGCAAACTCCCTGCTCGCGAGGACGGACGACCTCGTCGCCATCCTCGGGCATCTCCGCGCGCGCTTCCCGCAAATCGAACGCATCACGACCTACGCCCGCTCACAGACGGCCGCGGACAAAGGCGCAGAGGATCTTGCGCGCCTGCGCCAGGCGGGACTGGATCGCATCCACATCGGCATGGAGTCGGGCGCAGACCGCGTCCTCGCCTTCATGGACAAGGGCGCGACGCAGGAGATCCACATCCGCGCCGGCAAGCTCGTGAAGGCAGCAGGCATCGAACTGTCCGAGTACTACATCCTCGGACTGGGCGGGCGAGAGATGAGGCGGGAGCACGCCCTGGAGACGGCGGAGGCGCTGAACAGGATCGACCCTGACTTCATCCGCGTGCGCACGCTGAGCATCCCGCGCTCCCTGCCCATGGCGGAGGATGTGCGCGAAGGGCGCTTCACGCCACAAAACGACGTGCAGGGCGCGGAGGAGCTGCTCCTGCTGCTCGAAAACCTGCGCGGCACGGGCTTCCTCGTCACCAACGACCACATCCTGAACCTGCTCCCGGAAGCGACCGGGCGCCTGCCGGGCGATCTCCCGCGCATGATGGAGGCCGTGCGCTGGTTCCTGGAATTGTCAGAATACCGGCAGATGGTCTACCGCGTCGGACGGCGTGCAGGGCGCATCCACGGGCGCGCAGACATGGAGGACGCACGGCTCGTCTCCTGGGCAGAGCGCCTGATAGAACAAGAGGGCATCGATGCTTCGAACATCGATGCCCGTCTTGCGAAAATCATGCGCGGGTTTGTCTGATTGTACGGATCCCTGCCTGCGAATCCCTGCCTGCGGTGCTAGCGAATCTTCGGAGAGCGCCTGACCTTGCCCCATGCACTATAGACGTTCTTGCTGCCTGCCTTCGTGTAGGAGCGTACTTGGATCTGATAGATTTTACCCTTCTTCAAATTTGAAAGTGTCACATACATCGTATTCGCGGAGACGGTCTTCACCTTCCACGTCTTTGTGCCCTGGACGCGGTAGCGTACCTGCTGGCGGAGGATGGTGCCGCGCGGCGTGACCGTGATGTACATCTTGCGCCCGCCGAGCAGGGTGATCTTCTTGAGCGCGGGTGTCGGGGGCTTTGCGACGACCGGCGGCTTGCTGCCGTTGGCGTTCACCGTGTCGTCCACGGCAGGCGGGGTGCTTACCGCAGGTGGCGAGGTCGTCGCGGGCGGGGTGCTCGTCGCAGGAGGTGTCGTGGTGGCTGGCGGGGTATATGGGCTTCCTCCGCCTCCGCCTCCCGTCGACGCTGCGGTCCACTTCGCGTAGAGGTTGAGCGCCGCGCCCTCGGCGAGTGCCGCGAGCCGCGCTGCCGTGATCTGCGTGACACGGTTCGTCAGGGCAGGCTCAAGGTACCAGCCGCCAAAATTGTGGCCCGAGCGACTGACGTTTGTAGGCAGGGTCACCGGTGTCGCCGCCTGCATGGCAGACAGCGAGGCAGGGACGGAATGCGCACCGTTGAACGCGCCCCCATTCAAATTGAAGACGATGCTGTGCGGGGCATACTGCGGGTCGACCGTCCACTTCGCGTAGAGGTTGAGGTCGGCACCTGCAGAAAGCGCCGTGAGGTGCGCCGCAGTGATCTGCGTGATGCTCGTCGCATAGCTGGACTCCAGATACCAGCCAGCGAACACAAAGCCTGCCTTCGAAACGTTGCCGGGCACGGGATACGTGGTGGAACCGATCTTGTCCGAATTGAGGAATTCGGGCACTGTGTTTGCGCCGACAAACGAGCCGCCGTCCAGGCTGAAGACGATCCGGTGCGTCTTGGCGGGGTCGTCGGTCGCCTTGTAGGCCTGCACCATCGCGGCGGCATCGAGGAGCCCGTAGCCAACGGAGTCGCTGTGCCCATCCGCGTCGTAGGCGAAGCCGTTCGTCGCGATCTTCAGGGAGGTCTGCTTGAGCAGAGCCTTGAACTCCGCCGCCGTGATGCTCTTGTCGATCTGCTTGAGCTGGGCAGCGACACCCGCGACGAGCGGCGCGGCGTACGATGTCCCGCCCGAGTTCGGATAGGACTCGTCGCCGGGGTTGACGGAAGTCAGGTAGAGACTGGTGCCCGGCGCAGCCACGTTCACCTGGCTGTTCTCCGCGGAGTTGTCCCGGTGCGTCCCGTTGACGTTGATGTTGGCGACACCGATGACGTTGTCATAGCCTGCCGGGTAGACGGTGGCATCCGGCGTGTGCGAACTTCCTCCGTGGTTGCCGGCAGCGGCGATGATGATTGCGCCCCTTGAGACCAGCGCATTGATGGCTTTCTCCAATCCTGTCGGAACGATTTCGCCGACATCCGTGCCCATGCTGACATTGATGACATCCGGGATCTCGTTGTTGTCGAGCATGTGCTCCAACGCGAAGATGATGCTGCTGACCTCACCCCGCCCGGTGCTGCCTGTCGTGACTTTGTAGGGATAGATCTCGGCTTTGTCCGCCATCCCCGCGAAGCCGACCCCGTTGTTGGCGATCGCCGCCAAGAGCCCGGCCACCTTGGTTCCGTGCCCCATGGTATCGACGATGCCTGCCTTCGTCGGCACGCTGCCATACCACGACACATCGTCGTCGGCAAGCCCTGTCGGCTTTCCGAAGTTCAGCCCGTGCGCAGCGGCAAAGTCCTTGCGGAAGTCCGGGTGCGCGTAGATGCCCGTGTCGATGGTCGCGACGGACACGCCATCCCCGTCGAGCGCCCCTCCGTTCATCCCCGTGCCCGCGACGGGCAGCAGGTTGATGGACGCATTCGTAGTCGCGGAGACAGTCCGCGGATATACGCGTTCCTGGAACTGCCACTGCTTTGTCCACTCCGGATCGTTCGGCTCGCCCGTGGCGGGAAAGCCGAGAACCTCGATGCCGACGTTCGGGCTGATGCTCACGATGTCCTCCGGCGCGGCGAATTCGAGCGCGTCCTCCGGTTTTTCGACGACGATGATATCGCCGAGCGGGGATACTGCAAACTCGTCCGTGTCAGGCGCGATGTCGTCCACCCTGTCCGGCTTGATCTCGACGATGTAGCTCCTGTAGTCCTTGCCGCTGTCTGGCTCCACAGTGAGCGCATCGATGGCGGCCAGCGCCGACCCTTCCTCGTCCGGGGCGGCCTCTGCGCTCAGCAGGGTACCGGCCGGCAGGATCGCAAAAAGCATGAAGAGCGCTGTCACGACAGCGATCGTTTTGCTGGCTGCATATTTCTTCATCAATTGATCCCTCCTCACAATTGCGATAAACCCTCAACGCACGCAAAATACGCCGCGATGGGCACTTCTTATTATATTAAAAAAAATACCGCGATTCAATAATAAATTTTGTTTCTTACATTATATATATCACCTATGGCCGCAGGTGCTTCGTCCATCCCTATCGCATGCTCACCTGTGTGAGCCAGGTCGACAGGGACAGCCCTGCGTTGATGCGGATGCGCGGGAGAGTGTAGGGATCCATGCCCGG
>JAITHG010000051.1 GCA_031280075.1 Eubacteriales Family XIII. Incertae Sedis bacterium
AAAAAGATGCTCCCGTACTATATTCAAAACGGCAAAACGGGATACAGTTTCCACGCCGCCCGCCCGTGAGAGTTGGAGGAATATGCATCGGGGACGGCAAAGCAGTCAGCCAAGACGGAAGTGTATCGCATCTAAGGAAGGAGTAAGGAAATGAAAACTAGCAGAAACAGAAGAATCCTCGCGTTGTTATTGGCAGTTCTCATGATTAGCGTGTTTTCGTTCGGGCTCGCTGCCTGCGAGGGCGGCGGTGGGGAGTCCGGTGGCGGTGAGAGCAACACGGGCGACCCCGTGAATACGGACGACATCACCGTCCCGACAGAATTCAAAGGCAAGAATATCTACGAGGAGGAGATCAAGATCGCATACCTCCCGATCGGAACGGAAGGTCCCGCATTTGTGATGGCGGACTACGCGATCAAGGACTGCCTCAAGTTCAACGACAACATCAAGGTGGACATCTACCCCTCCGAGTACGATCCCAACAAGCAGGCTTCGAGCATCCAGGAAGCCATTACACAGGGATACGACGGCATCATGCTCGAGGCGATGGATCCGGTCGTTTCGGCTGGTCCGATCGAAGAAGCTGAAGCGGCAGGCATCCCTGTCATCACCATCAATCTGAACTCGGAGGCGCTGCATACCCTGCACATCCAAGGCAACGACTACATCTCCGGCTGCAACGCTGCCCGGACGCTCGGCGAGGCATGTGGAGGCAAGGGCAAGGCTCTTACCCTGAACGGACCGGCGGCGCAGCAGGCGACGAGCCAGATGGTTCCGGGCTTCAACGAAACCATCGCCGCCGAATTCCCTGACATCGAGATTCTGGGCGATCTTCCGGTTGAAGGTTGGCAGAGCGAAGTAGCTGAGACGCAGATGCGCGATGCCCTGACAAAGTATGACCAGATCGACATCGTGTACTGCGCGTCCGACGACCTCGCTGACGGCGCGATCAAGGCGATCAAGGCGGCAGGCCGTGAGAAGGACATCAAGGTTCATGGATCGATGGGCTATCCGGCTGCCCTGAAGAGGATCAAGGACGGCACGCAGTTCGCCTCCTACTACTCCGATGGTTATGCGGAATACACCACGGTCATCTTCCAGATGCTGTATTTCATCCAGAACGGGATGACCGCAAGCGCACTTGGCTTGACAGCCACCCCTCTGATCGACCAGCCGACGACGCCGATCACGAAGGAAAATGTCGAAACAGTCATCGAGACTTCCCACTGGAGGGAAGCGGATCCGACTGCCGGTCTCTGATCGACGGCATCTGACTGCGCCGAAACGATAGACGCTTGATGATAAATTGGTGCTGAAGGCTTTGCGGGATTGTGTCGCTTGCTATGCGACACAAATCCTGCAAAGCTGTATATCTGGCACCGGATACCTGCCGTACGACATCTGCAAGCATAACACCTGCAAGTCTGTATTCCTATGGTAGCCAAACCTCATGCAAATCGTTGGAGGGCAGAACAGAAACCGCCCGACATTTCTTCAAGAATGGAGTTCCCAATGAAATCAAGGATGAAGTCGAGTACAATACGAAGACTGGTTTCCGTTGGTCTGGTCGTCATCTTGGCTGCGGGCTTTGTGGCGGTATCGCCTGATTTTCTACTGCCCAGGAACATTGTAATGCTGCTCAGGGACGCAGCATATCTGGGGCTTGTCGCCTGTGGGCTGTCCATCGTCATGATCGGAGGGGGCATAGACCTGTCTGTGGGCGGCATCGTCTGTGCAGTGGGAATCATCTGTATACGTCTGAGTTTTGCCGGTCTTCACGGCGCTGTCGTCGTGGTTTTGGGGGTGCTGATCGGAGCACTGTTCGGGCTGCTGAACGGGATTGTCGTCTCAAAGATAGGATTGACGGAATTTGTCGCCACCCTGGCGACGGGCTTCGCCTTCTTCGGGATGGGGTTGATGTTTGCCTACAAAGATGCGGCTGGTGTCTTCACGTCCGTAGGGATCAAGAGCAAGTCCCTGCTCGCGTTCGGGCATCAGGTGTGGGAGAGTGGACTGTACCCGATCACAGTGTGCTGGCTTGTCTTGACTGTCGTCATGTATGCCGTGATGCACAAGACCAAATTCGGTCTTTATACCTATGCGATCGGTTCAAACCAAAAGGCATCTGCCATGTCAGGGATCGACGTTGCCAAGACGAAGATCATCGGCTTTGTCCTGAGTGGAGCGTTTGCGGGGCTTGCCGCAGTGCTTGTGACCGCATACAACCGCACGGCGCACACGTCGCTGGGCAATGGCTATGAGTTCCAGGCTATAGCCGCCTGCGTCGTAGGCGGGATCGTGTTAGGAGGCGGTAAGGGGGATGCCGTAAGCGCGTTTTTGGGAGCCCTCTTCATGCTGATCGTGACCAATGGGATCAACAAGCTTCAGCTGGAGGCGCATTACCAGTATATTGTGCAGGGAGGGCTGATCGTGATCGCGATCGCTTTTGACGCACAGTTCGCCAAATTCTCATACCGCCGCAAACTGAAGGAGCAGCGGATGACCACAGTCAACCCGTGACGGAAAGGAGGAAGGCATGGCGAATGATGAAGCCAGGCAGGAGTCGCTGCACGATGCCTTGGAAGATACCGCTCCCAAGACGGAGGGTGTCCTGCTGACATGCAAAGGCATCGACAAATCCTTCAGTGGCGTCCAGGTGCTGTTCGGTGTCAACTATGAAATGGACTACGGTGAAGTCCATGCACTGATGGGAGAGAACGGTGCAGGCAAATCGACCCTGATCAAGATCGTGACCGGGGTTTACCACAAGGATTCCGGACAGCTGTACATTGACGGGGAACCTGTCGAGATCGGCAATCCGATCGAGGCACGCACGCACGGCATCGCCGTCATCTACCAGGAACTGAGCCTGGTGCCCGACTTGACGGTGATGGAGAACATCTACCTTGGGCAGGAGCTGACCAAGGTGGGCATGCTGGAAAAGGCACGGATGCGCGGGCGGGTGACAGACCTGATCAAACGCTATGAGCTAGACCTGAACCCGGATGTGACCATCGAAGTGCTCAGCATGGCACAGCGCCAGATGGTGGAAGTGCTGAAGGCACTCAGCCAGGACGCAAAGCTGATCATCATGGATGAGCCGACATCCTCCCTTTCCGCCTCGGAGTCGGAGCACCTGTTCCACACCATCGAGAGCCTCAAGAAAAAGGGGACAGGGATCATCTATGTGACGCATCGTCTTGAAGAGGTCTACCGCATCGCGGACAGGCTCACGGTCATGCGCAACGGCGAAGTGGTGGGGACGCTGGCGAAGGATGAGATCAACCCGAAGACCGTGACGACCATGATGATCGGCAGGGAGATAAAGACCGAGCGGGGAGAGAAGGCCACCTTCAACAAGGAGAACTGCCTTGAAGTCCAGAACCTCAGCTATGGGGACATGCTCAAAGATGTCAGCTTCCGCGCCTACGGGGGTGAAATCCTCGGCATCGGCGGGCTTGTGGGGTCGGGTCGCACCGAGCTCGTGCACTGCATCTATGGTGCAAAAAAACAGAGCGGCGGTACGATCACACTCAACAGGGCACCGGTTTCAAAATCCATTATCAAGAACATCAACAACGGCTTCGGGCTTGTCCCGGAGGATCGACGCATCGAGGGTTTCAACCCGATGCAGACCGTTGAGAAGAACATAACCATTTCAAGTTACGATGTGCTCGCATCGCTCCTTGGGGTTGTCTCCGCCAAAAAGGAACGGGAGTGGGCAGACGACGCGATCGAAAAATACGATATCCGACCCAAAAACCGCATGATGCTCGTCGAGAACATGTCGGGGGGGAACCAGCAGAAGGTGATTCTGAGCCGCTGGCTGGTGCGCAACCCCAAGGTGCTCATCCTGGATGAGCCCACCGTTGGGGTGGATGTCGGCGTGCGCGCCGAGCTGTACAAGTACATGCGTGAACTCGCAGAAGCTGGATCCATTATCATAATGGTATCATCCGACCTCTTCGAACTCGTGCATGTCTCCGACCGGATCCTCGTCATGCACGACGGCAGGTTCTTCGAGGAATTCGACGGCGAAAAAGCTACGCAGACTGCAGTTCTCATGGCTGCGTCCGGCGAGCATACGGAGGAAGGGGTCGCGTTATGACAAAGCTCACGAACGGAATCCGCGGAGTATGGGGGTTGCGTGCGCTTATCCTGATCTTGGTCTGCATCTTCATGGCCATCGTCGAACCCCGCTTCTTCAGACCGGACAATTTCCTCAGCATCCTACTGGCGATCTCCGTCTACGGGATCATGTCGTGCGGGATGCTGTATGTAGTCCTCATCGGGGGGCTCGATCTTTCGATGGGAAGCGTCGCAGGGCTTTCGGCGACGATCGTCTGCGTCATCTCGATGCGGGGGGACTATTCCATGCCGAGCATGCTGCTCAGTATTGTTGTCGCCATCGCCGTCTCCCTGGCGGTCGGCTACTTCCATGGACTGCTGGTCACAGCCATCAATATGCCTTCCTTTGTCGTGACGCTCGCCACGAAGTACCTACTTTACGGGCTGATTCCAGTAGTCAGCGGAATTGCAAGGACTTATGTGCGCGAGGAGACGTTCATTGATGCCATCGCGAACGCAAAGCTCCTGGGCATCCCTTCCCGCGTCATCATCTTTGTGGTCTTTGGGCTTATCTGTTGGTTCCTTCTGTCAAAGACGACGTTTGGCAGGCGCATCTATGCAATCGGGGGCAACCCCACCGCTGCAGAGTTCGTGGGAATCAAGGTGCACCGCAACACGAAGATCGCCTACATGATCTCCGCCTTTTCGGCATGCATCGGCGGTATCGTGCTTGCTTCGGCGACGCTGACTGCCGGGCAGACGACGGGGTTCGGATACGAAGGTATGGTTCTCATGGCAATGATCGTCGGGGGCATCAACCTCGCCGGCGGCAAAGGGGACATCTCCGGTGCGGTGTTCGGCGCGCTGCTGGTCGGCATCATCCAGAACATCATCAACCTCGCCTCCTTCCTGAACCCGGATTATTTGAAGTTCTATCAGGGGTTCATCATCCTCATCGTTGTCGTCATCACGGTCGTGGTCGAGAAACGCGATCGCAGAGGCATCAGCAGAAAGGCGAAGAAGGCGGCACAGATGGCATCCGAGAACGAATAGTGTAAAGGTGCAACAGGTTATGGACACACTGAAATTCCCGAGGCTCTTCGAGCCGATCCAGCTGGGGCGCACCCTGTTCCGGCACCGGAGCTTCTCGTCCCCGCAGGACATCTACCGGCTGACCTACGAGGGCTTCCTCGACCCGGAGGGCACCGCCTTCTATGAGCGCAAGGCACTCGGTGGCTATGCCGCCGTGACACTCGGCGACTTCTTCGTCGATTCCGCACATGGGCGCAGCCACCAGTTCCAGCTCGTCGGCGACGACATCAAGGGGCGGGGCAGCCTGACGCGCACGGCGAATGCCATCAAGCGGCACGGGGCGGCGGCGGGCGTGGAGCTCAACCACGCGGGCAAGAATGCCCATCTCTCCTTGGACAGCCAGGGCTTTGTCTGGGGGGTCACGGCGGGCGAGACGGAGTCCGGCGGCGAGATCCGGGAGATGGACGACGAACGGATTGCGCAAATCATCGAGTGCTATGCGGCAGGCGCGGCGTTTGCCGTGCAGTGCGGCTACAACTTCATCAGCATCCACATGGGGCATGGCTGGCTGCCTGCCCAGTTCATGTCGCCTGCCGACAACCAGCGGAAGGACGGCTGGGGCGGCACCTTCGAAAACCGGATGCGCTTCCCGCTCGCCCTCCTCGGTGCCGTCCGCAGACGCATCGGCGCGGGCGTGCCGATCGAAGTCCGCCTCAGCGGGGACGAGGCATACCCCGGCGGCTACGACATCGAGTACGCCGTGGAGATCGCAAAGACGCTCGACGGGCACGTGGACATCCTCCACGTCTCGGCGGGTCACCACGAATACCCGAGCGCGAGCATGGTCACGCACCCGCCGCTCTTTGCTCCGGACGGGGTGAACGTGCACCTCGCCGCAGAGATCAAGAAGCACGTGAAGACCGCCGTCGGGACGGTGGGCGCGCTGACGGATCCCGCCCACATGGAAGAGATCCTCGCAAGCGGTCAGGCGGACATCCTGAACCTCGGCAGGCAGACCCTCGCCGACCCGGATCTGCCACTGAAGGCGCGCACGGGGCACGAGGACGAGATCAACCGCTGCCTGCGCTGCATGAGCTGTTTTTCGACGAGCACGTCGAGCGGCATCTTCTACTGCGCGACCAACCCCGAGATCGGGCATGAGTCCGACAGCATGAACGAGACGCCGCCCCCCTTCCGGAAGAAGGTGCTCGTCATCGGCGGCGGGGTCGGCGGCATGCAGGCTGCCCTGACCTGTGCGCAGCGGGGGCATGAGGTCATCCTGTGCGAGAAGGCGGACGAGCTGGGCGGCACGCTGCTCTGCGAGCGCGGCGTGCCCTTCAAGGACAAGATCGACTCCTACCTGGCGCGCCAGGCGCTGCGCCTGTCCCGCCAGCCCGTAGACATCCGGCTGGGCACGGAGGCGACAGAGACCCTCGTGCGCGAAATCGCCCCGGATGCCATCATCGCCGCCCTCGGGGCAAGACCCGTGAAACCACCCATCCCCGGCATTGACGGGGCAAACGTCCACGGTGCGGAGGCGGTCTTCCGGGACATCGCCCTCGCGGGGCAGCGCGTCGTCATCCTCGGCGGCGGGCTCGTCGGTCTGGAGCTCGGCATCCATCTGGCGCAAAACGGGCGCAAGGTCAGCGTCGTCGAGATGCTGGACACCACGCTCGCAAGCATGGGCGAGGTGAACACATCGGACATGATCGACCATCCGGAACTGCTGGCACCCGGCACGAACATCGTGCACGGCATCGCCCTCGGCGAGCAGATGAAGCGGCTGCCGGATCTGGCGCTCTTCACCTCCACGAAGGCGCTGCGGATCACGGATGCGGGCGTTACGGTGGAGGACGCGGAGGGGCAGCGCGAGATCGCGGCGGACACGGTCGTCTACGCGGTCGGCTACAGCCCCCTGCGCGAAGAGGCGCTCGCCTTCGGGGCGCTCGCGCCGGAATTCTATGTGCTCGGCGACTGCGTGCAGCCCGCCAACATCATGGCGGCGACCGCGCTCGCCTGGCAGGCGGCACGCGACATCGGACGGATCTAAAAGGCCGCAGGGAGGAACGAAAATGAGTTTTGAATTGAAATACCCACATCTTTTTGCGCCCATAAGACTCGGCGGACAGCTCTTCAAAAACCGGATCTTCGCTTCGCCGACGGGCTACCAAAACCTGACATCCGAAGGTTTTCCTCCGCCGGAGATGCACCGATACTTCGAGCGCAAGGCCATCGGCGGTGCCGCCAGCGTCGCCGTCGGAGAGGCGCTTCCTGACTCCGTGCACGGGCAGGGCGGCGAAAACCACATCCCGCTCGACAACCCGCAGGTGGTCGGCTCCCTCTCGGAGCTCGCCTTTGCCATCGGCAAGTACGGCGCGGTGCCCGTCATCGAACTGCAGCATGCGGGTATGTTCGCCGAGGAGTCCAAGCGGCGCGGCGGGATGATCTATGCCCCCGTCGAGATGGACGCACCGGAAGGCGCGGTCGTCCATGCGGAGGCAGCCGCCGAGGTCATTCCGGAGATGCCGGAGGCGGTCATCCTGGAGACGATCGAGAAATATGGGGAT
>JAITHG010000073.1 GCA_031280075.1 Eubacteriales Family XIII. Incertae Sedis bacterium
CATGAAAACGCTTTCATGAGCTGTTTTCGCGAACGGCGACCGTCTTGCCCGCGACATCTGTGACAGTTCTGTCCGACATCCTATGTGCAGGCACCCGGGCGCGCCGGAAGGCGTAGGCGTGGGGGTCGTTACAACAAATTGGCGGCTTGCGACCCGCATCAAAAAGGAATGGAAAGGAAGGTATCGCCATGTCTGAATTCTTCAAAACGAAACCGATCGGGAGCATGGACGGCGCTTACAGCGTCAAGGGCTTCAATGTCGTCGTGACAGGCGGCAACCGGGGCATCGGGAAGGGCATCTCCACCGCATTCGCGCAGAGCGGGGCGAACGTCGTCATCCTCTGCCGCAACCAGGAATCAGGCCAGGCGGTGGCGGACAGCTTCGCGCAGTACGGCGGGCGCTACGCCTGTTTCCGCTGCGACATCGCCGACTTTGCGGAAGTGCAGGAGGCGGCAAAGCAGGTCTACGCGTTCTTTGACTATGTGGATGTGCTCGTCAACAACGCCGGTGTGGCGACGACGACGGACTTCCTCGAGCCGGACAAAGGGCTCTCCGAGTGGCACCGCGTCATCAACACAAACCTGCACGGCGTTGCGAACGTCGTCAACCAGATCGTCCCGAAGATGCGCGATTCGGGGCGCGGCGGGGAGGTCATCAACATCTCGTCTGTCGGCGGTCTGCGCGTCAGCGGGTCGAAGGATCACCACAACTCTCCGTACAACGCCTCAAAGGCAGGTGTCGACATCTTCTCGCGCTACCTCGCCAACACGCTTGGCGACTATGGCATCCGCGTCAACTCGATCCAGCCCGGTCCGATCCACTCGGATCTCGACAAGGATCTGCCCCCCTCCTTCATCGAGGTCATCGAGAAGGAGCTGCCCGTCCACCGCTTCGGGGAGCCCATCGAGGTCGGCGCGCTTGCCGTCTACCTGTCCTCTCCGGCGGGTGCGATGATCACGGGGGCAAACATCCCCTTCGACGGCGGGCTGCTCACCGTGCACTGACCGCAAAGAACGACGCAAAGCACATTGCAGACAGCAATGCGAAGCATGGGCGGAGCGTACAGAAAGATCGGCAAGGAGGAACAACTACAATGGCATCTTTCAACAAGTACAAACATGTATTCACGCCGCTGAAGGTCGGCACCACGACCTACCGCAGCCGCATCGAGTTTTCCCCGATGGTATGCGACATGACGAACGGCAACGGCGAGCCCACGCAGGGATACGTCGACTTTGTGGAACAACAGGCGGAGACCGGCGTGTCGATCATCCACCTCGGCGCGACCCCGGTCAACCAGTACAATGCTGTCGACTACCGCGCGGAAGTGGATGTGACGAGCGAGCTGAAGATCGCGGGGTTGGTCATGATCGCGGAGGCGGCACACCGCCATGGCGCGAAGATCTCTGTGGAACTGGTGCACGCCGGGCGTGGGGCAGACCCCGACCTGATCACGACCGAGTACGCGGTAGCTCCGTCCAACTTCTCGATTCCCGGCAAGCCCGCCTACATCAAGGTCATGGACAACCAGGACATCGACGAGGTCATCGCGGACTACGTGGACTGCTCGACGCGCCTGCAGCGCTGCGGCTTTGACGGTGTCCTCATCCACGGAGCGCACGGCAACCTCATCGCGCAGTTCCTCTCGCCCATGACGAACACGCGCACCGACGAGTGGGGAGGCACGCCCGAACGGCGGCGGCGCTTCCCGCTGAAGCTGCTCAAGGCCGTCCGCGAAGCCGTGGGACCCGACTTCGTGCTCGAGCTGCGCATCTCCGGCGACGAGGTCGTGCCGGAGGGGATGCGCACGCCGGAGGTCATCGACTTCCTGAAGGAAGCCCAGCAGTACATCGACATCGTCAACGTCTCGGCAGGCCTGATCGTGGAGACGCGCGGGCAGTTCTATTCGATGCCCCCGTACTTCCGCCCGCGCGGGGCAAACGTCCCCTACGCGCGCCAGATCAAGTCCGACCCGGCCATCCACATCCCCGTCAGCGTGGCAGGCGGCATCACCTCCGTGGAGATGGCAGACCAGTACATCGCGGAGGGCGCCATCGACGGCGTGTCCATCGCTCGCGCACTGCTCGCCGACCCGGACATGATGAACAAGAGCTACCGCGGGCAGGAGGAGCGCATCCGACCCTGCCTGCGCTGCTGGATGTGCGCAGGAGGCTACGGCACGCACATCCACTGCGCCGTCAACCCGCAGCTTGCACGCACCTACCGCTACAGCCGCTGCTGGCCGACGCAGCAGAAGAAGAAGGTCGTCGTGGTCGGCGGCGGTGTCGCGGGCACGCAGGCGGCGCGAACACTCGCCCAGCGCGGGCACGATGTCGTCCTCTTCGAGCGCTCGGACGAGCTCGGCGGACATTTGAAGTCGATCAGCCAGCTCCCCTTCAAGGACGACATGCTCTTCTACACGCAGTGGCTGCAGCGCGAGACGCGCCTGCTCGTGCAGGACATCCGGCTGAACACGGAGGCGACCGCCGAGAGCGTCATGGCAGAAAACCCAGATGCCATCGTCGTTGCAACCGGCTCCATTCCTGTCACACCACCCATCCCGGGCGTGGACGGGCCGAACGTCGTCAGCGTGCTCGACGTGGATTCGGGGCGCATGAAGTTCCCGGAGGGCAGCAAGGTCGTGGTCTGCGGCGGCGGACTGTCCGGCGCGGAGTCTGCGCTCGGACTTGCCATGGAAGGGCTGGATGTCAAGGTCGTGGACATGCTGCCCCTGGACGAATTCGCCCAAGGCGGGCATGACCTCGCGCGCAACATGCTCATGCAACTGCTCGAGGACAACCACGTAGAGCTCATCCCCGATCACCTGGTGCGCGCCATCCACGAGAAGTCTGTCGACATCGAGGGCAAGGACTGGTCGTACCGCACGCTCGAGGCGGACTACGTCGTCTCCGCCTT
>JAITHG010000104.1 GCA_031280075.1 Eubacteriales Family XIII. Incertae Sedis bacterium
GGCGAAATGCAGGGGCACTGCCCCGCCGGTGCGGTGAAGCGGCTGTTCGGGTGCGCCGCCTTCTCCCCGCTCTCGGGTGTCCAGTCGTTCCCGCGCCAGTCCTTGCAGTGTGCGGGCGCGTCCGTGCCCATGCCTTCCCACCAGATCGTGCCGTCGTCCAGCAGCGCCACGTTCGTGAAGATCGTGTTCTTCTGCGTCGTCAAAAGCGCGTTCGGGTTGCTCTTCATGCTCGTGCCCGGCGCGACACCGAAGAAGCCAAACTCGGGGTTGACCGCCCAGAGCCTGCCGTCTTCGCCGATGCGCATCCACGCGATGTCGTCGCCGACCGTCCAGACCTTGTAGCCCTTCTCGCGCGCATACTCGGGCGGGATCATCATGGCGAGGTTCGTCTTGCCGCAGGCGCTCGGGAAGGCTGCCGCGATGTACTCGACCTTGCCTGCGGGATCCTCCACGCCGAGGATGAGCATGTGCTCCGCCATCCAGCCCTGCGTCATGCCGAGGTAGCTGCCGATGCGCAGCGAGAAGCACTTCTTGCCGAGCAGGACGTTGCCGCCGTAGCCCGACCCGATGCTCCAGATCGTGTTGTCCTCCGGGAAGTGGACGATGTAGCGTCGCTCCGGGTTGAGGTCGAGCTTCGAATGCAGCCCCTTGATGAATTCCGTCCCGTCGCCGAGGTAGTCCATCGCGACCTTGCCCATGCGTGTCATGATGCGCATGTTCAGCACCACGTAGATGCTGTCCGTCAGTTCGATGCCGACCTTCGAAAATGCCGAAGCCGCCGGTCCCATGAGGTAGGGGATGACGTACATCGTGCGCCCCTTCATCGAACCGTCGTAGAGCTTTCCGAGTTTGTCATACGCCTCGTCCGGCGACATCCAGTTGTTCGTCGGACCCGCGTCCTCCTGCTTTGTGGTGCATATAAAGGTAAGGTGCTCGACGCGTGCCACATCGTTCTCCGCCGTGCGGTGGTAGACGCAGCCGGGCATTTTCTCCTGGTTCAGGAGCGCAAGTTCCCCGCTTGCCACTGCCTCCGCCGTCAGCCGCTCACGCTCTTCTTCTGATCCGTCTATCCAAACGATGCTGTCCGGCTTCGTCAGCTCAGCCATGCTCGCGACCCAGTCTTTTACCGATTTATTCGAATACATCATCCATACCTCCGTCATCACTGCCCCGCCGCAGGGGCGTTGCGTTTCCAAGCTTGCCGCACAATGCGGCAACATCTTTCCCCTGCATGCGAGAAGCGCGCAGAGTACCTATTATCATATCAAAACGGGCGTGGAGTTACAAGGAGGTCGCCGCAGGCGGCGGAGCATCGCGTGCAAAGGCAAAACCGCAGGGCGAATGCTCCTGCGGCTCTGTATGTGCACGGCGATGCCGCGGTCAGCTTGCTTTCTGGAGCGGGGGGTACGCCGAATCCGGGTATGTCGGATCCGGGTACGATGGGTCAGGATACGCCGGATCCGGGTAGACCGGCTCCGGCTCCGGGGCTGGCGGCTCGTCTGCCAAGCGGACGGGGTTTTTGGCATAGATGTTCTTGAAGAGGCTGATCGTATGGTCGAAACGCCCCGTGTCGTTCAGGAAGACGGTGATCAGGCGGTGCATGCCGTCCGCCTTGCCCGTCGAGACAAGGCAAGAGCCCGCGCGGCGCGTGTAGCCAGTCTTGAGCCCGTCGATGGCGTAGGCCTTCGCCTTGCTCTTGAGGGAGCTGTTCGTGAGCAGGCGGTTTGTGCTGCCGATCCACTTGTCCTTGATCTTCACGGCGCTGATCTTCGAGTAGTCCAGTACGTTCGGGTATTTTTCGATCAGGACGCGCGCCAGCTCGCCTACATCCTCGGCGGACATGATGTTCGTGCCGGACGCGCCGCCGCTGACCATGAGCCCGAAGCGCCGCATGTCCGCATTGTTCAGCCCGCAGGAGGACGTGAAGCCGCTGTTCACGAGATCCAGCTTCGCCGCTTCCTTGTTCATGAGCTTGACGAAGTTCTTGTAGGTGCCGCCGACGTAGGTGCCGAGCTGGACGGTCGCAGCGTTGCTCGATGAGACCAGCGTGAGTTGCAGGAGCTGGCGCACGGTGAATTTCGCGCCCCGTTTCAGGACGTAGCCACCGCAGACACTGTCGCGGCTGAGACGCTCGATGTTCTTGCTGCGGATGGTCACGGTGTCGGACAGGCTGCCTGATGCCTTCGAGATCTTCTCCATGACGAGCCAGACGGTCATGAGCTTCGAGACCGAGGCGACCGGCAGGGGGTCGCTCTCGTTGCGGCTGCTGTAGACCTCGGCGGTCTCCGCGTCTATGGCAAGTGCCGCCTTGGCTGCCGTCGGTGCTTTCACCGTCTTGATGTCCGGCAATTCGTCGGGGAAGTCCGGCTCCTCCGGCTGCCACGGGTCAAGCCCGGGATCCGCGCCCTGTCCGTCCTCCGTCCCCGCCGGGGGCACCGGTTCGCTCGCGAAGGCAGCGGCTGGTGCGGCGACCAGCAGGCACAATGCCGTCAACACTGCGATCAGTCTCCGGATTCTACGGTTGGCGATAGGATGCTTCATGACAGGCAGCCCCCCTTCTATGCATTGCATATGATCCAATACTCGGCGCATTATTGTCATAATTGCAGAACGCATGACACAATTGCCGCTGTTTTGCTCTGTTGTTATCTAAAAGCTTACCCAATCAAAATGGAGCTTTCCAGAGCGTCCCATGGACAATGGCAGGGTTTTGCCCAAAATAAGCGTGAAGAGGCTGTGACATATTGCTTTTCTCGTCCATTCATGTTTAAATCTCTTTATGAAAATACATGAATCAGGCGAAAATTATTTGGAGACCATCCTTGTACTCAAGCAGCGCAACGGTTCTGTGCGCAGCATCGACATTGCTGCCGAGATGGGGTTCTCCAAGCCGAGCATCAGCCGTGCCGTCGGAAAGCTGCGCGACGAGGGCTACCTGACCGTCGAGGCAGGCGGGTTCATCGAGCTGACGGAGATGGGGCGCGGGGCTGCCGAGCAGATCTATGAACGCCACAACGTCATCGCGGACTTCCTGGAGCGCGAGCTTGGGGTGTGCCGCGAGACAGCGCTGCTCGATGCCTGTCGCATCGAACACATCCTCAGCGAGGAGTCCTTCGCCCGCATGAAGGGCAGGGTCGCAGACATAGCAGACACAACAGCAGACACAGCCGGGAAGGGGTGATCCGAATGCTACGGGAAGGCTTTTTCAGGGTGGCGGCGGTCACGCCGACCGTCCATCTTGCTGACTGCGGGCGCAACGCGCAGCGGATCGAGGAGGCGGCGCGAGCCGCAGCAGGCAGAGGCGCGCGCCTCATTGTGTTCCCTGAGCTCTCCCTCACGGGCTACACCTGCGGTGACCTCTTTTTGCAGGACACCCTACTGGAGGCGGCGAAGGACAGCCTGATGCGGCTCGTCTCCGCGAGCGCGGGAAGGAGCGAGGTCGTCATCGTGGGGCTTCCCCTCGTCTGCGGCGGCAAGCTCTACAACTGTGCCGCCGCCTACGCGGACGGCGTGCTCCTCGGCATCGTGCCAAAATCCTGTGTCCCAAACTACGGGGAGTTTTACGAACAGCGGCACTTCACGCCGGCAGACGATTCTGTCGGCACCATTTACATGCCCGCATCGTCCGTGGACGATGAAGACCTGGATGAAGACGACGACGAGGGACAGGACGAGCCGGGCTTCCTAGACGAGATCCCCTTCGGGACCAATTTGCTGTTCCGATGCGAAAACAGCCCGGAGCTCGCCTTTGCCGTTGAGATCTGCGAAGATCTCTGGGCACCCGCCCCGCCTTCGGTGCGGCATGCTACCGCCGGGGCAACCGTCATCGCAAACCTCTCCGCCGGGAACGAGACCATCGGCAAGGCGGAATACCGTCGGTTGCTCGTGAAGAGCCAGTCCGGTCGCCTGCTCTGCGGCTACGTCTACGCGAACGCCGGTTTCGGGGAAAGCAGCACGGACATGGTCTTCTCGGGGCACAGCATGATCGGCGAGAACGGGTCGCTGCTCGCGGAGTCGAAGCCTTTTGCGCGCGCGCAGGATGCCCCGGGCACCCTCGGCGGGGCACGCATTCTGTTAGCGGACATCGACCTAGCCGGACTTCTGCACGACCGTCGCTACAATACGACGTTCGGCGGCGGGCTGCCGGAGGAATACGAAGAGGTGCTCTTCTCGCTGCCGGAGATGGAGCTGCCGTCCTCCCTGCGCGGTTCCCGCCTGTCGAAGGGCGCGGTGCGCGACGGGAACGTGATCCCCTTCCAGCGCGTGCCGCTGACGGGCAAACGGACGCTCTTCAGACCCGTCCTGCCCCACCCCTTCGTCCCCTCGGACGAGGGGCTGCGCGCGGAGCGCTGCGAGGAAATCCTCGACATGCAGTCTGCAGGGCTTGCAAAACGGCTGCTGCACACGCAGGCGAAGACCGCCGTCATCGGAGTGTCCGGCGGGCTGGACAGCACGCTCGCCTTGCTCGTCAGCGTCCGCGCGATGCGCCTTGCGGGGCGGGGGGCACAGGCGGAGCAAAGCGTCAGCGCCGTCACTATGCCCTGCTTCGGCACGACCGACCGGACGAAGGACAACGCGGCTCGCCTCTGCGCCGCGCTCGGTGTCCCGCTCTGCGAAATCGACATCTCTGCGAGCGTGACCGAGCACCTGAACGCCATCGGGCATGACCTTTCGGCACGCGACAACGTCTTCGAAAACGCACAGGCGCGCATACGCACCCTCGTCCTCATGGATCTCGCCAACAAGGCAAGTGGACTCGTCGTCGGCACGGGCGACCTCTCCGAACTCGCCCTCGGCTGGGCGACCTACAACGGCGACCATATGAGCATGTACGGGGTCAACGCGGGCGTACCCAAATCGCTCGTGCGCCACATCATCAAGTACTGCGCGGACGCAGCCGCAGGCGAAAACCCGGCTCTTACCGCCGTCCTGGGCGACATCATCGATACGCCCGTCAGCCCGGAGCTGCTGCCCCCGGACGAGTCCGGCATCACGCAGCGGACGGAGGAGATCATCGGTCCATACGAGCTGCACGACTTCTTCCTCTACCATATGCTGCGCTGGGGCAGGAAACCGCGGACGATCTTTGCGCTCGCGCGGCAGGCATTCGCGGCAAGGTCAGTCGGCATCTCCGTTTTGGACGACGACAGACCTGGCGGCGCGGGCGGCTGCGGCGGGGAACATCCTGAGCAGGGGCAGGAAGCGGGGCATGCAGCGGCACCCAAGGATCGTGCGCAATACCACGGCAAGGGCATCTACACCGACGAGGAGATCCTGCGCTGGCTACGCGTATTCTACGAACGCTTCTTCCGCAGCCAGTTCAAGCGCAGCGCCCTCCCGGACGGGCCGAAGATCGGCTCCGTCACCCTCTCCCCAAGGGGGGACTGGCGCATGCCGAGCGATGCCGAAGTACGCGCCTGGCTCGACGACCTGCCCGAATAGCGCACTGCCACGCTGTTATCAATAAACGTTATCATTCCATAAGTAGATGCTATGTGGCGTTGCGTTTCCTTCCAAAATTCATTAGAATACATGTGAAATGTGCCACTCTGGCACCGCAAACCAAGGAGGAAGCGAAAATGAAGAAGCGTACACTACTGATTACACTGGCAATGATTCTCATCCTCTCCATGTTCGCCATGGCAGCATGTGGCGGCGACCCCGCGCCGAGCGGGGGCGGAGACGAGCCTACGGGAGACGCGGCACCCGCGGGGGATACAGCGGATCTACCCGACATGGAGCTGACCCTCACCATGCACGACCCGGACACCTCGCGCGTCGGACAGGCGCTGCAGGCATGGGCGGACACCGTCTCGCAGATGACGGACGGGCACCTGAAGATCAGCATCTTCGGCAGCGGCTCGCTCGCGCCGGGTCCCGAGGCGCTCAATTTTGTCATGAACGGCAGCGCGGACATCGGCTGGCTCTACACGATGTTCTACCCGGATCAGTTCACGCTGACCGAGGTCGTCGCCCTCCCGATGAACGGGCCGACCCACCCTGCGCAGACGGCAGAGGTGCTGTGGGATCTCTACGACAGCACGCCCGAGCTGAAGAAGGAGCTCGATGACAAGGTCAAGCTGCTCCAGATGTACGGCAACCCCGTCAATTTCATCTCGACCACAAGCAAGCCCATCGAGAAGCTCTCGGACATCAAAGGGCTGAAGCTGCGCTGCCCGGCGGGCGGCATGACGGAGGTCATGAAGGCGTGGGGAGCTGCGCCGGAACTCGTCCCCCCCGGCGATACCTATGACGCGCTCCAGAAGAACAACATCGGCGGCACTTCGTGGGAGTG
>JAITHG010000185.1 GCA_031280075.1 Eubacteriales Family XIII. Incertae Sedis bacterium
CTTTGCCGAGCTTCTTCTTGAAAAGCTCCACGCTGGGGATCCGGATGTCGAGCAGTTCCGCGATCTTGATCTTGGCGGACATCCCGTAGCTCGCGTGCGGCCTGTCGTTGACGGTGCCGAGGTCCAGAGATTCCCTGATCTCCTTCATTTTCGCACTGTCCGAGAGGTCGAGCACGTCACAGCCCAGCTTGTCCGCAACGTATTTCTTCGCTTCGCCGATTCTCATGCCTTTCATGACCATACGGGCTACCAAGTCTCCAGCAGTCCGTATTCCGCCCATTCCGGAGGCCATTTCGTGCATGACAGCCATGCCGTAAGCGTCGCCGTGCCCAATCTATAGACCGTCCGCCTTCCCGATCTCGAGCATCGATTTCGAGACCCTCGTCGTCGTGTCCGTGGGGGCGACCGCCGACAGCGGGATGCCGCCGACGCCCATGCCCGCATTGACGAGCACGGGGATGGTGGCAACCTGCGTGCACTCCTTCACGAAGGTGAGGGAGCGTGCGAGGTTCCAGGCGAAGCTGCGGGAGCTGTTCGTGTTGACGACCGCCCCATACATGTCCACGCCTGCCTTCGCGCAGGTTTTCACTTGGTCGCGCGGGTACTGCCCAGCCAGCTTGTCGTCCTCGAACTTGAGGCGTCCGTGCATGCCGAGCGTGAACTCGTTCGCCATGCCCATCGTGATACAGGTGTCCGGGTACTTCTCCTTCAGGATCTTCGATGCCTTGAGGGAAGCGAGCAGGTCTGCGTCGCCCGAAGCACCCGCCGTGTCGAACTGGATGCCGTCCGCGCCCGACTCGCACTGCTGGGACGCGACGAACACCATGTCGCCGCAGCACTGCTCAAGGGCACCTTCCTGGGCTTCCATACCTTCCTTGATCCTGCCCTCGGGAAGCAGCTCCGCCCAGTTGTCGAACTGCCCGTCAGGCTTCGTGTAGAGCCCCAGGTTGGGCATCGCCCCGTAGAAGACCGGGATGATCGCATCCTGCTGGAGCTGCTCCATCTGCATCGCCTCTTCCGGCGCGATGTTCTTCACCATCTTGTAGCTGTAGTCGGTGTTGCACAGCTCCATCGTGTCCGAGCAGAGGACGCGTTCGTGGATGAGCACGTCGTTGTGGCGGCTGACCGGAACGCCCAGCCGGATCGGGATCTTCAGCGTCCCGGCATCGAAAGTGTGGATGCCCTCGCAGCCCCTCTCGACGCTGACGTTCTTTTCGGGCATCTTCAGGATGTCCATGAGGTGTGCGATGTCCTCGTTTGCGAGGGGTTGCGCCTTGCCGCGTTTGACCGCGTCCTCCACGCCGGCCTCCACGTCGGCGCGCAGTTCCTCCTCGGTCTGCCACAGGGCCTCGCCATCACCCATTCTTGTGAAATATCGTTTCATTGTGCCTCCTTTTCTGTATCAACGGCTGACTGCCCCGCCCGTTGTCACTGTTTTCAGTGCCGGGGCAATCAGAGCCATCCATTATACGGCGCCACCCAATAAATGATCAGGAATGCGGTGATGACAACGCCCCCGACCACGGCGACCCAACAGTAGAGCTTAGTCCGCTTGACTTCCGACGGCACAAGCTCGCTCTGCGGCGTGATGTGCATCTTTTCATAGAACAGCTCCTCGGTCTCGCTCTTCTTCTGCCCCATCGACCCAAGGATGGCAAAGAGTACGCTCAGATAAATGCCGACGAAGAACGGATCGAGGAAATTGTGGAAGACCGTCACGATGCCGAGTTCGAAGAGAACCTTCGTGACGAGGAACCCGAGGAAACCCGCGAGCATGGACCAGAAGGCACCGCGTGCGGTCAGCTTCTTGCTCCAGACCCCCGCGAAGGCGACGACGCACCACGAAGCGGCGATCAGCGTGCTCGCCAACCATGTGACGATGCGGATGCCCCCGACATTGCTGCACGCCAGCGCAAAGGCGACTGCGCCGACAACCAGCATGACGATGCGCGTCGTGACCAGCTTGTGCCGGTCGTTCCTGAACTTGAAGCTATAGACATCGTTCGTGATGCTGAATCCCACGATCGAAAGGAAGGTGGCTGCCGAGGACAGCCCTGCCGCCATGATGCCCGCTAGAGCGATTGAGCCGATCACGACCGGCACGAGATTGCTGAAGCCCCACACCATCGCTCTCTCGGGCACCAGCCCGGGATCGACGTTGATGAGCGAGATCGCCGAGATATGCAGCAGGATGGACAGCGCGGAGACGATCGCCGCACCGATGACACCTGCCCGGATCGCCACGTGCTCCGACTTCGCCATCATGTGGCGACCTGCCTGCCATGGGCTGATGCCGGTGACGATGAACCAGACGAGCGTATAGATGATCGTGTAGGTGACTGCCCCAAAGGCATCGCTCGCCCCGGTGCCGGCGATGTTGCCGTGGAAGGCGAGGAGCCCTTCGGGCGCGTGCGGGTTCTCCATGAGTTTCTGGATGAGATCCCCGAACCCGCCGCCGTGCTCGATGAGGTAGGGCGCGGACAGGAAGGTTCCCAAAAGGAAGACGCAGAACATGATCGTGTCCGCGATGATGACGCCGTTTGAGCCCGAGTAGAAGGTGAACGACACGAAGCAGCCAAAGGAAAGCAGGTAGCAGAGGTAGATGTTCAGCCCCGTCAGCTCCGAAAGCAGCACGCCCACGCCTGTGGTGACGGCAAGCAGGTAGCAGGTGATGGAAAGCACCGTGATGATGCCTGCCAGCCGCTGCATCCTGACGCTGTCAAAGCGCTTGCCGAAGTACTCCGGCATGGTCAGCGTCTCCGCGCGCCGCAGGAAGCGCCCGAACATGACGACACCAAACCCGATGCCGGTCGCCATGCCCGCGTTGATCACGATCTCATTCACGAAATTGCCGGAATAGGACCAACCGGTCTCCCCCATGAACGCGGTCGTGCTGAGCATCGAGGCGACGAGGGAACCGACGATCAGGAAGGTGGGCATCCTCCGCCCGCTCACATAGTAGTCCTCTGTGCTCTTGACATTTCTGCCAACCACGAGCCCCACGACAACGTAGGTGGCAATACTGATAAAAATCAATAAAAGCGGTATGTTCATAGCATTTCTCCTCGCATGCATGGCAGGACAGGATCGCTAGTCACGCTGACCGGCATCCCTCGAGGCTTTCTTCTGGTCTTTGCCGACCGCGACAAGCGCGACGATTCCGACAAATGTAAGCAGCATTCCAACGATTGCCGCCATCAGGACCTCTCCCATGGCGCACCTCCTTTCTCGCATTTTCCAAAGAAATATTTTGCAATAAACGTGCCAGCACTTCAGCGTGTGGCATACACCACGCATGGAAAGCACCAGACATGGATTGCTTCTTCGCTTTCGCTCCTCGCAATGATGAACTTTTTCATCAAGCTGGTTTTGGATCTGTGGTTCCTCACCTTGCAAGACCGTGCCGCTTCAGCAGCTTGACGACGGTGGACTGATCCACATGGAGGGCTTCGGCAGCACGGTAGGTGTTGTGGTAGATGCCCATCGCCTTGGACACAAGCTGCCGCTCCGTCTCGTGTTTTGCGTCCTTGAGCGGCATGATGCCGGTGCAGG
>JAITHG010000224.1 GCA_031280075.1 Eubacteriales Family XIII. Incertae Sedis bacterium
TGCCCTCCCCGTCGTCCAGCGGCACGGCTTCGAGGGTGACGACTTCGGTGCCTTCCCCCGTGTCTGCCTGCAGCGCATGCGCATCTGCTGCGATCGCCGTGCGGCGCGCTGGTGCAGCCGCCCGGGGGACGATGTCCGCCGTACCCAGGTAGCCGAGCATGACATCGCGCTGATCCTGGATCATGGCGTTCATATTGTCAAGGTAGGCCATCACGAGACTCTCTGCGTCGACACCGGACACGGTCGTCGCGCGCCCGCCGAAGTTCTCGGCCAGGATGGGGTTCATGATGGGCTTGCCTGCATGCGCAGGCAGATTGCCGTTCTCCGGCACGGAGCGTGCACCGTTCACGTTCCAGACCATCGGACTCTTCTTGTGGTTTTCCGGCTGGTCGAGATCCAGCGCCTGTGCATCCCTGCCTTCGAACAATGCTTCCATATTGATTTCCCTCCCTGTCGATACGTATGCGGCAAGGCCGTTCAGCAGATGCGTCAGCCCCTCTTCCCCGCTTCTTTCCGTCGTGATCGTCACGATTTCCTTTCCCTTCAGCGTCTTGGACACCAGCCCTGTCATCGTCGCACCCGGACCCGCTTCGATGAACACGCGCGCGCCGTCCTCATACATCGCCTCCGCCTCGTCCGTGAAGCGCACGGGGTTGACGACGTGTTCCGCCAGGCGCCCGCGGATAGACGCCGCCGTCAGCGGATAGGGCTCCGCCGTCGTGTTCGACCAAACCGCGAGGCGCGGCTTGCCAAACTTCACGTCCTTCAGGGGCTTTGCAAACAGACCCTTCGCAGCCGCGAGCAGCGGCGTGTGGAAGGCACAGGCGACATTGAGTTCGCTGTAAGGGACCTTGTTTTCGTCGAGTTTTTGCAGGAAGGCAGCGATGCCATCGCTTGTTCCGCCCACGACCGTCTGGGTAGGTGCGTTGAAGTTGACCGCCCAGACCTCCTTTTCGTCCTTGAGCATCCCGTCCAGCGTCTCCCTGTCCGTCCGCACTGCTGCCATGCGCCCCGGGTCGTCCCCCGCCGCTGCGAGGATGGACTCGGCACGCTGCCGGCTCAGTGCGGGCAGATCGCCCTCGTCGAATGCACCTGCGAAGCAGAGTGCGGGAAGCTCGCCGTAGCTGTGCCCCGCCACCATATCCGCCTGGACGCCGAATGAGGCGAGAAGCCGCGCGACCGCGAGGTCAACGATGCCGAGCAGGGGCTGGGCGTTGCGCGTGTCCGTGATCCGCTCGTTTTGCGCCTTCTTTCCCTCGGGGGTGAAGACGCTCTCCGGGAAGAGGATGCCCGCGTATTCCGGATGCTCCGTCAGCAGGGATCGCATCTGCGGGAACAGGACGAACAGGTCGTTCGCCATGTTCACGCGCTGGCTGCCCTGACCGGGGAAGAGGAAGGCAACCTTGCCTTCCACGGGTGCGAGACGATAGACCCCGTCCCCGTTCGTGCCGGAGACAGCGGCTTCGATGCGGGCGAGCAGTTCGTCCCGTCCCTTCGCGACGATGGCGACCTGGACGGGCTTGTCGCTGTAGGTCGCCAGACTGTAGGCGACATCCTTGATAGCGATGCGGTTGTTCAGCGCATACAGCTCCTTGACCTTCCCCATGAGGGCGACCGCGTCGCTGTGCTGTTCCCCGCGAAAGACGAAGAGTTCGGAAGGCCACGCCTTGACACTCACGTCCGGGCGTTCCGGTCGGTAGTTTTCGATGATCGTATGGAAATTCGTGCCGCCGAAGCCGAAGCCGCTGACACCGGCAACGCGGCGGTCTTCGTCCCACAGCCCCGCCTTTTCTGCGAAGAAGGAGAAGGGACCGTTCTGCGCGAAGGCGGAGTTTGGCTGGCGCAGGTGCAGGGTCGGCGGGAAGACACCGTGCTGGACGGCGAGGGCAACCTTGATGACACCCGCGACACCCGCCGCGCACTTCGTGTGCCCGATCTGCGTCTTGACAGAGCCAAGGCGCGTATGACCCGCCCGCGCACCGGCATCCAGGAAGACATCGTTCAAGGCTCCCAGTTCTGTCCGGTCACCGACGACCGTGCCCGTGCCGTGTGCCTCGACGAGACCGACCTCGGAGGGCAGGATGCCGGCACGGTCGTATGCCCGCTCGAGTGCCTTGATCTGGCCTTGCCTCGAAGGGGCAGTCAGCCCGAGCACCTTGCCGTCGCTGCTCCCGCCGATGCCCTTGATGACGGCGTAGATCTTGTTGCCGTCGCGCTCCGCATCCTCGAGGCGCTTGAGGATCAGCGCCCCGACCCCCTCCCCGAGGGCGATGCCGTCCGCGCTGTCGTCGAAGGTGGCAGAGTGCCCCGTCCGCGAGAGGGCGTAGGTCGACGAGAACATGAGAAAGTCGCCGATACCGTTGTGCGTGTCCGCCCCGCCGAGGACGACCATGTCCGCCTTGCAGGTGGCAAGTTCGTCAAAGGCGACATCGAGCGCAGCGAGCGAAGAAGCGCAGGCGGCATCCACCGTGTAGTTGCGACCTGTCATGTTCAGCCGGTTCGTGATGCGTCCGGCGACGACATTGGAGAGGACACCGGGGAAGGAGTCTTCCGTCAGGCGCGGGAAATAGTCGCCGACATCTTCCGGAACCTTGCCGGTGAGACGCATCAGGTTGGGGCGCAGCATGTAGTCCACCATGAGGTCGCCCTGGCCTTGGGTGCCGAATATGACGGAGGTGTCCTCGAGGTCTGCGCTGTTCAGGTCTGTGAAGCCCGCATCCTCCAAGGCACGTTTCGTCACGAGCAGGCTCAGGAGCTGCACGGGCTCGATGGCAGCCAAGGATTGAGGCGTGATGCCGAATTCCATCGGATCGAAATCGACCGCCTCCAGGAAGGCTCCCCACTTGGACGACACGAAGTCCGTGTCGCGCGTGTCCGGGTTGTAGAATAGATCGGCGGACCAGCGCTCGGGTGGCACCTCGCGCACCTCGTCCCGCCCGAAGATGATGTTGCTCCAGTATGCATCGAGGTTTTCTGCGCCCGGAAAGACGCATGCCATGCCGATGATGGCGATGTCAGCAGGCACGCCCCGCCGCTCGACAGGAGCGGGCGGCTCTGTCTCAGCGATGGCTTCGATGCGCCTACGGCCACCCTCGCTCACCGCAGCATGGATCTTCTTGATCGTCGTCTTGCGATCAATGATGGCAGTCAGGGCACCCGTCATGAATAGCCCGTCTTGCAGCTGCTCCTGCTTTGTCAGCTTTTCAAGATTGTCCCCTTTGCGCACGATGCCCTTCGACGCGATGCGGGTGCGCCCGAGGTTGAGGTCCTCGAGTTTCATGAGGATCTCCGCAGAGGGCGTGCCCTCCGCCAGCAAGCGCGCTTTCTCGGAGGCGAAAAAGTCTGTGTACGGGCTCGGGACGGCGCGCGTCTCCTGCCCAATGCCGGACTTCAGAAGCACCGTCCTGTTGCCCTCTATCAGCATACGGCGGTAATCCTCCGTGATCGCGCCGCTCTTTACGATCTCATCCGTATAGAGGTATGCAGTCCCGAGCTGCACACCGACCTTGGCATCGCGCGCCGTGAGGGGCGCGGCCATCACGCCGACGAAGGCGGCAGAGAGTTCGTCGTGTATGCCGCCGGCAAAAAGCACCTTCATGGACGAGACGGCTTCGTGACGCAGAAGACGGAGCATCTGTTTCTCCCAGAGCACCGTCGAGCGGAGCGGACCCACGTGACCGCCGCTCTCGCGCCCTTCGAAGATGAAGGAACGCGCCCCTTCCTTCAGGTACATGTCGAGCAGCCCGGAGGCCGGCACGTGCAGGTAGACCTTGATGCCTGCCTGCTCAAATGCCTTCGCCTGGGACGGTCTGCCGCCTGCAATCAGCACGAAGGGGGGCTTCGCTTCGAGGATGAGCTTCGTCTGTTCTTCAAACACGTTCGGGTAAATGAAACCGAGGATGCCTACGCCCCAAGGCTTTCCATCCATAGCCGCCGCCGTCTCCGCAAGAGCCTGCCTCGCAGCCTCCCCTGTCTGCATGCTGATGGCGTAGAAGGGCAGTGCGCCCCCGTTCGCCACGTCGCACAGGAAGGTGGGCACGTCGCTGACACGTGCCATCGGACCCTGCACGATCGGAAAGTCGGTGCCGAGCTCCTTCGCCATGCTGCTGCCCGGCGCGAGGGTGTCGCGCGTTTTCGCGAGCAGGGGCAGGGCGTAGATCGCACGCCGAACCGCACGGACAAAATGCTTCACTTTCCTGAAGTCGTCCGCGTAATCCTGCGCGAGGACGATGTCCTGCCCGACCGGGATGGCATCGCCGTCCGCGACCGCCTTTAGGACGTCTTTCAGAGCCTTGCCCTCGACCGGATCCTTGACACCCGGGCGAGGCAGGTAACGGTAACCCTCCACACCGTGAACCTCGCTCCCGTTCAGTTTCCCGAACGCGGTCTGCCAGGACTCGGGTATGCTGGCCTCGCGTAGCAAGGCGACCTGGGAATCGAAGACGACACCCGTTGCGCCGAGCGCGATGTATGCTGCAGACGTATGCACGCCGACACCGCCTTGGATGTAGAGGGCGACACCCGCCTTCGCGCAGCGCGCGTGCAGCGCCTGGAAGAGCAGGAAGGACGAGTCCGTCCCGCATTGTCCGCCGCCCTCGCTGCCCTTGAGGACGATCATGGTCACATTTTTCTTTAGAGCTGCCTCCGCCTCGTCCCGGCTGTGCACCTGCCAGCAGAGCGAAAGTCCCGCGCGTTTTGGCGGTTTCATGCCCCATGGCAGCAACACATGCGTGACCTGCGCAGGCAGGTCGATGTCCGCCATGGCTGCATCCACCAGACTCACGCCGAAAGCGGCATCCGTCTTTGTGCAGAGATCTGCCAGAGATTTTTCGGCGACCTTCCGATCCCTGCCGAGGTGCAGCACAGGAAAAGCGCCGGCCTCGCCGCACTTTGCCGCCAAAAATACATCGGGTTTTTCGAAGGGTGTAATAATCAGTATCTGTTTTGGATCAATCGAGTTTGCTGCTTTAATAATACCTACGTTTTTTTTCCCACTCGTTTTTTGCATGCCCATGCCCTCGCTGTCAGCAAGTGCCATTATCAAGTGGACGATTGCCCCCAATGACTCCACACTTACTCTCCCTCTCTTGCCTTTTCATCAAACTGCGAACGACCAATAGAAGGTCGATAGGTAGATTCCGCAGGACGATTCTGTGAAAAATTATACGATAGATTCCTGTACAATGTCAAAGGGTTTTCGAGAATGGCGGCAAAAAACATTTCGATACCACAAAGATTTTTGAATTGATAGTTTGTCAGTTCAATCGCTCGCGTTGTCTGTCTGTGCCCGTTTTGCCGGTCACAGCCCGCAGGCGGTGTAGAGTTCCGAAACTAGGCGGTCAAGGAGACCTTCAAGCATCGCTCGCCTCTCGGGGGAGGCGTAGGTCGCGCAGGTCAGGGAACAGCAATCCCTGAAAGTGGATACGACGACATGGAAGCAGCCGCTGCGGAACACTTGGGAGACGATGAAGGACTTCTCGACGGGCAGTCCGGCAAAGTCCCGCGCGTCGTCGCGCAGCACGCCGGTGTTGGAGAGCGAAGAACTGTACTTGGATGCGATGATCCGATAGAATGCAAGGAGCGGTCGGTACGGCAGAACGTGCGAAAGGAAATCGACCAAGAGCACCGGCTTCATCGTATTTTCACGATTCCTGAAAAACGCCATCTGCTGATCGATCTGGGTGGCAGTGTCCGCAAGGGTGTCCCCCTCGTGTAGCCGTACATCGCACATGCAGGCGCTCGTCAGGTTCGTGATGCCATAGGATGTTCCCTCGGGAACCATCTTGCGCATGTCGACCGTCAGGGACATGGGGAACACCTGCATGTCGAATGCCTTGCCAACAGAGCGTGCAAAAGCGGCGAGGAGGATGTCATTGAGGGTGGTGCCGCTCCCCTGTGCGTACTGTCGCAGCCCCGCCCACCGTTCCCCTGACAACTCCCTGAGGATCAGATTTGGTCGCGCTTCCCCTCCGTCAGGCGGGAAGACCAGGTGCTTCATTCGGGACGTGTACTTATACGGATTGTACTTGGAGTCCTTGGCGAACAGCCGGAGGATGTCCCTGCGCCGGTAGTTGGCTAAGAGCGGGCGCGTCCCCCGTTCATGGAATTGCTGCTCCGGCGCTTGTCCCCCTGTGCTGCACGCCGTGTACAATATGCCCAGAAGCCGGACATATTCCTTCAGCCCCGTCCCGTCGCATAGGATGTGGCTCACCGTGATGCACAGCGTGTCCTTCGACTCTTCCCGTATGATGTAGAGCCGCACATGGGATTGCTGCGCGAAGTCGATCGGCTCCGTGAAGCATTGCAGGAGCGTCGAGTGCAAGTCACCTTCCATCGGCACGACGCGCACGATGTCCTTGCCGGAAAACCCCTTGTCGACCCATCGGGCGGCAAAGAAGCCGCCTTCGAGACCGCAGCCAACCATTGGGAGCGTCTGCTTTGAGAGCTCCACAGCCTGGGCGAGCACGTCCGGGTCGATGTGGGTGGCGAACGCGATGATGTAGCGGGAGAGCGGCTCGTGTTCGTCGATGTAGACGCTCTGCCATATATCGAATGGCTTTGCCTTGTATTTCATGATAGAATCCTTTTTATCGGTGCTGATTCTTCTCCTGCAGTGCCGAGCTGCCCCATTGCCGCACGTACGCTTTGCAAGTATGATAAGGGATAGGAATCAGTACAGTCAACGAACGATGCAAACTATTTGAAAAAAATAAAAGTTGCAAACATAATAGATTCATAAAAGTATAAGGAGCACAATGACGCAGGGATCCAGCGGGTGTTGGGGTTCCGAAAACCATGAAAGGAGCCACATGAAATGAAAATCAAGTTTTGCGGCGCAGCGGACGGAGTGACGGGATCCTGCCATCTCGTGACGGCGGGGACGGAGTCGATGCCGATTCGGATCCTGCTCGACTGCGGGCAGTTTCAAGGCGGTAAGGTCGTCGAGCAAAAGAATCACGAACCCTTCCCCTTTCGGCCGGGCGACATAGACTTCGTCCTTCTCTCCCATGCCCACATCGACCACTGCGGGCGGCTTCCCCTGCTTGTGAAGCAGGGCTACGACAGACAGATCTACTGCTCGGACGCGACAGCGGATCTGCTCGGTGTCATGCTGCGAGACGCGGCGCACATCCAGGAGAAGGAGTCGGAGTGGAAGAGCCGCAAGGCGGAGCGCGCCGGTCGCTCGCCCGAGTCGCCGCTCTATACCATGGCGGATGCCGAGGCCGTGCTCCGGCTCGTCTCCCCTGTCCTCTACGACGAGCTGGTGCAGCCGATGGAAGGCGTGCGCTTCGTGCTGAACGAGGCGGGGCACATCCTCGGCTCTGCCATCATCGAGCTTTGGACGGAGGCGGAGGGGGATGTATCCAAACTCGTCTACACGGGCGATCTCGGAAACGCCGGGCTGCCCCTGCTGCGCGATCCGAAGATCATCAAGCGGGCAGACTACGTCATCATGGAGAGCACGTATGGCGGGCGTTTTCACGAGGCGCACGACGACAGCGTGCGCCGGCTGGCGGACATCCTTGTGAAGACGGCGGAGCGCGGCGGCACGGTCGTCATCCCCTCGTTTGCAGTGGGGCGGACGCAGGAGATGATCTATGAGTGCAACGATTTCTATGAGCACGATCCCGTGATGCGCGAGAAGCTGAAGCGCATCAAGGTCTACATTGACAGCCCGATGGCCATCGATGCGACGGAGGTCTTCCGCAAGAACGCCCAGGTTTTCAACGAAGCCTACCGGAGCCGCCTGCTCGCGGGCGACGACCCGCTGGGCTTTGACAACCTCGTCTACACGCGGACGACGGAAGAGTCGCAGGCCATCAACGCAAACCGGGCACCGAAGGTCATCATCTCTGCCAGCGGCATGTGCGAGGCAGGCAGGATCCGGCACCACCTGAAACATCATCTGTGGCGCCAGCAGGACGCGGTCGTCTTCGTCGGCTATCAGGCGGAGGGCTCCCTGGGTCGGGAGATCCTGAATGGTGCGCCGTCCGTACGGCTGTTCGGCGAAGAGATCCAGGTGAACGCGCAGGTGCACAACCTCGAGGGCTTTTCGGCGCATGCCGACCACGCCGGGCTGCTCTCCTGGGTGAAGGGGCTGCAGGAGCGCCCGTCGGCTCTCTTCCTGGTGCACGGTGATGCCGGGGCGAAGGAAGCCCTCGCGCGTGCCATTGTGCAGGAGACGGGCTATGCCCCCATCGCTGTGTCGGGCATCTCCGAGTTCAGTCTTTCGAAGCAGCAGGTGACGACTCTCCAGCAGGCGATGGCGGACATCGTGGACGAGGAGGATCTGGCGCTCATGCGCGGGCGCATCGGTGGCATCAGGGGCACGCTGGAAAAGCTGCTTGCAGAGGCGGAGTCAGAGGCTGCGACGGTCGCGGCGGAAGGGCATGGTTCGGACGGGAGGGGTGCCGCCCGCATCGCTGAGATCAACAACCGTCTGCTTGCGCTCGAAAAAGACGCGATCGGGCTCGCGTCCTCGATTGCCGAACGTTGATCCGTCAGCACTTATCTGAATTAAATCAATTATAGAACTTTGCCGGGGCGCTGTCCAAGCCAGCAACCGTCTAGTATAATGGCGGTATATCGTCCGGCAGGCAAGTGAAAACGCCTGCCACTGCAAACATGCGAGACACTGCAGGGGGATTATGTCACTACTGACCGATATTGCGGCTGATGTACAACAAGTCGCTGAGGCGATCCACGTCGCGCTCGGGGTCGAAGTCGAGATCGTCGATGACAGGTTGACGATCGTCGGCGGCACGGCTATTTTTCACGACATCATCGGGCGAAAGGAAGAATCCGGTCGACTCTCCGGCGACGCACTCTACGCGACCATGCTGCGTGGCGGCGGCACTGAGACCATCGAGGATGCCCCGAACTTTGACCGATACGGCACCTCGCTCGCTGGCGTGGCACAACACAGTGAGCTTGCGGAGATCTGCACGCCCATCCGTATGGAAGGTCGGATCATCGGCATCATCGGTCTCGTAGCGCTCACGGAGGAGCAGAAGTGCATCCTGCTGGACAGCGAGAGGGAGTTGGTCCGCTTTGTCGAGAAATTGGCCGACCTGCTCGCCGCAAAGGCAGACCTCAAAGCCATGCTGTCGGAGCGGGAGAGCCAGCTTTCGGAGATGGCGGCCGCTTTTGAGAGCGTTCAGGTAGGCATCCTTGCCTTCGACAGGAACGGCTACATTATCCATTGCAACAGAAAGGCCGCCAAGCTGCTAGGTGCGCAGAGGGACGAATTGCCGGGCAGCCACATCACCCGTTTCATGAAGGGTGCGAACGCCCTCGGCGTGCTGAAGACCGAAAAGGGTTACACGGAGTGCGAGGAGGTCTACAAGAGTTACCAGGGCACGCTTCATTTCATCGTGTCCGCAAAGCCATGGTTTCGGGGCGGGAAGATCGACGGTGTTGTCCTGTCCTTCCGTGACCTCGCCGAGGCGCAGAAGCTGGCATACAGCATGAATACGCGCGCACTCAAGTACACCTTCGACGACATCATCGGTGACAGCCCGCTGATCGAGAAGCTGAAGTCCCAGGCGCTCATCATTGCCCGTGGGGGCAGCACTGTCCTCATCACGGGTGAGAGCGGTACGGGCAAGGAGATGTTCGCACGCGCCATCCACTACTCCGGTCCCCGCGCCGCCGCGCCCTTCGTCACGGTCAACTGCGGAGCCATCCCCGAGCAGTTGCTCGAGAGCGAGCTCTTCGGCTATGAAAAAGGGGCGTTCACGGGCGCGGACAAGCAGGGGAAGCAGGGCAAGTTCGAGGCCGCTGACGGCGGGACGATCTTTCTTGACGAAATCGGCGACATGCCGCTGCACCTGCAGGTGAAGATCTTGCACGCGATCCAGAACATGCGCTTTGAGCGCGTGGGCGGAAACCGGACTGTCCTCGTGGACGTGCGCGTCATTGCGGCTACCAACCGGGACATCGAGGAGATGATCGAGAGCGGCGAATTCAGATCCGACCTCTATTACCGCCTCAGCGTCATCCCGCTCCATGTGCCGCCTCTGCGCATGCACCCGGAGGACATCGACCAGTTGCTTGCACACTTCCTGCACAAGTACAACAGCTTCATGAACCGGAGTATCACAGGTTTTACAGACGCATCCCTGCGTCTCCTGCGCGAGTATGCGTGGCCGGGCAACGTCCGGGAACTGGAAAACGCAGTCGAGTACGGAGTGAACATGGCGCAGGGCAGCAGAATAGACATGGACTCCATCCCGACGCGCATCCGGGAGAGCTTTCATTCGGAAACGGGGCGCGGCAGCGGGACGGAGGCCGGATGTGCGGCGGTCGCTGCCGAATCGACTGCTGCCGAAGCGGCAGAGACGGAGATGGACGGGGCAACCGGAGGCACTGCTCGCGGCTCTCCCGTGCCAATCAGGGAACAGGTAAGGAGGTTTGAGGCGGATCTCATCCGCAGCAAGCTTGAGGAATACGGCGACAGCAGTTCGGTGAAGGAAGCGCTCGCTGAGGAGCTTGGCATCTCCCGCGCGACGCTCTATCGCAGGCTGGCTGCGCTGAAAGTCGAATCAGAGCATCAACATTAGGAGGTATCGGAAAATGTCACTCAGAACAGCAATGCCAGCAGTCAAGACCGCCTTGCCCGGACCGAAGGCCCAAGAATGGCTCGCCAAGCGCGCCGAGG
This sequence comes from Eubacteriales Family XIII. Incertae Sedis bacterium, assembly GCA_031280075.1. The sequence goes on from JAITHG010000224.1 coordinate 10,661, forward strand.
TCATGCCCGCCGCCATCAAGTCCATCTACCCGCTCGTCCTCGAGCGCGGCGAGGGCGCGATGATCGAGGACGTGGACGGCAATGTCCTTCTCGACTGGGTCGGGGGTGTCGGCGTCATGAACATCGGCTACTCCGATCCGGATCTCGTAGAGGCCGTGCGGGAGCAGTCAGGAAAATATTTCCATTCCATGATGAACATCACGACGAACACGAAGTACCTCGAGTATGCCGAGAAGCTCGGCAACATCGCCCCCGTGCGCGGCGGAAAGAAGCAGGTCATGCTCGCAAACAGCGGGGCGGAGGCCGACGAGAACGCCGTCAAGATCGCGC
>JAITHG010000245.1 GCA_031280075.1 Eubacteriales Family XIII. Incertae Sedis bacterium
CAACGCTTGCGAAACCGCGCCTTTAGGCGCAGCAGGCATCAACCCTTACAGGGTTAGTGCATACCACCACTTGAAGTGGTGGTTATGATTACCACCCCGGTCCGGTTTGGCTCTCTTTGCCTTGTTTATTCTATATCGTGAAAGCGCCCGGTGTCAACGCGTCAGGCGATCAAAAAAAGCAGGCGGCAAACCCTACGCCCGGAAGGCGGGCGCGAGCGTGTCCAGGTAGTCGAGCAGGCATGCCTCGATATTATACGAACCCTCATTCAGGATCCAGGTGTAGAGGACACCCCGGACGAGGACGAGCATGTAGTCGGCGATGTACTCGGCGCTGTGCCGGTGCGTGATCTGCCCGGCGGACTGCCCCTCTTCGACGATGCGGCGGAAGAGCACGTACATGTGCCGGGACTTGTCGACGAACAGCCGGCTGTGCGTCTCGAACAGGAGGCGGATGTGCCCGTAGCCGCGCTCGGCGTTGAAGGCGGCGTAGTGCCGCAGGAAGACGCGGATGTTGTCGAAGGCGTCCGCGTGCGTCAGCAGGGGCTCGACATCGGTCTTGAAATAGTCGTCGATCTGTGCGTAGATCTCGACGATGACATCCGACTTTGCGCTGTAATAATGGTAAAACGTGCCGACGGAGACACCCGCCTTGCTGCTGATGTCCTCGATGGTGACGTTGTCGTATCCGTAGTCGTCCATCAGCTTGACGGCGCTCTGAAACAGGCGCCGCTTTGTCTTGATCGCCTGGAGCTGCCTGCTTGTGACGGTTTTCTTTTTCAAGTCCTGCCCCCCTGCAGAGCGGGGCACGGGACTGCCCGGAGGCAGCCCGCGCCCGCGTTCGTACCTGTGCCTGCCGACGCATGCCTGTGCCTGCCAGCGCATTCCTGCACCTGTGCTGGTCTGTGCCTGCCAGCGCATGCCTGCGCCAGCGCCGGTCTGCGCCTGCCAGCGGCGGCGCTACTCCTCGCCCTCCGCGCATCCGCGAGGGGTCATCGTCTTGTAGTAACTGCCGGTGAGGTGGAGCGGGTTGAAGGCTTCGCGCACCTTCCACTGGTACTCCGCGATCTCCGGCTGCGGGAGCTTGCCGAAGAAGGCATCCTGCTCCTCCTGCGTGTAGTTGTAGGAGTCCGGTCTGCGCGCCTCGGCGTTCCAGCGCCCGAAGTCTGCGCCCAGCCCCTTCTCGGTCATCCACGCCTGGGTCACGTCGATGAACTCCTTCGTGCCCCGGATGGAATCCTTGTCGTAGGCATCGAAGTGGACGAAGAACTCCCAGCCCGTCGTGCCGCCGCCGCCGATGCCGGACACGGAGCCCATGTCCGAATCCCCGCCGACCGCCGCGATGGACGTGTGCTCCTGCTCCCACTTCACCTTGACCGCTGCCGCTTCCTCCATGAGGGGGGCGGCGACGAAGACGTTCGCGCTCAGCCCGAAGTTGCCCTCGTAGGAGCCGCAGAGCGTGTAGTTGTAGTTCTTCCGCCCGAGGCGCAGCAGGTAGAGCAGGACGAAGTCGTGCATGTCCTTCTCGAGCATCCACTCGGACTTGCTCGCCCCGATCTGCTCAAGGATGGCATTCAGCGCTTTTTCTTTGTAGTCGAGGTCGCGCTCCGTGATGCCGGCCATGACGAGCTGCACGTCGATCTTCATCTTGTCGTTGGCAGCCTTGATCTCCGGGTCTGCCATGACCTCGGGCAGGTCGCAGAACTGCAGGTCGTGGTCTGTCAGGATGCGCAGCATCGCCGTCTTGATGTCGCGCCCGAACATGTTGAACTGCCGGTGCGCCAAGTAGCAGATGTCCGCCTCGTAGAGCAGGCGGAAGCCCTCCGCGTAGGCTTCCCAGGTGGGGAAGCAGATCGTGTACGTGCGGAAGTTGTCAAGACCGTCCGTGCGGTAGATCGGTGCCGTGCCGCGCGTCGGGATCCACTTCGGGCCCGGCCACGGGTGCAGGCGAATCGCGATCTTCGTGCACACGCCCATCGTGCCCGCCGTGCCCGTCCAGCCGCGGAAGATGGCGCGCGTGCTCGGTCCCGGTCCCTCGCCGCAAAACCAGTTCCCGTCGCTGCCGAGGGAGCCGGTGCGGACGAGCGAGCCATCGGGGAACACCCACTCCGCGCCGAGCAGGTTTTCGCTGGCGATGCCCATGAAGATGGAGGTGGGGCCGAAGGCGACCCAGCCGGCCGAGCCCGCCAGCACGGAGCTGGAGCAGCCTACACCCGCGATGTTGCAGGCGTAGCCGTGCTTCATCGCCTCCACCTGCACCGTCGCGCCGATGGCGAAAGGCTCGATGACGGCGATGCCGTTCTTCGCGTCGATCTCGATGCCGTCCATGCGGATCATATCGATCTGGATGGCATAATCGCTGCCGATGTAGCCCATGGCAGCCCAGAACGTGGATGCAGCCTTGAAGTCGATCTTGTATTTGTTGCAGATCTGGATGATCTCCTGCACTTCCTCCGTGCTGCCCGGCAGGACGACTGCCTGCGGCTTCGGCGTCCTGTGGTCGAAGGGGCCGTAGTGCGCGGAGGACTGGGACGTGATGCATCGGTAGGTCTCGAGGATCGCAGGATCCTCCGAGACGTTGCGCTTCCCGACGATTTCCTCGAGCGCGCGGTATGCTTCTCTTTCAAGTGCCATTTTGCTTCCTCCCTTCTAAAGCGCCTGGCAGACGATGTCGATGACATCGCAGACCGCCATGTGCCCGCCGCTTTCGGACTGTGCGCCGCCGAGATTTTTCTCGCACCAAGGGCATGCCGTCACGATGCCCTCCGCGCCTGTCGCCTGCGCCTCGGTGACGCGTTCGGAGGCGACCGCGCCGGAATATTCCGGGCTGCCCACGCTGCACCCGCCGCCGGCACCGCAGCACCAGCTGTTTTCCCGGATGCGCTCCATCTCGATGAGCTTCAGCCCCGGGATGGCTGCCAAGATTTCGCGGGGCGCGTCGTAGATGCCATAGGTCCCCGCATAGCGCGGACGGGCAGGCTCCCAGGTGTGGATCTGGTTGAGGATCTTCTTCTCCCCACCGTCCCACGCGACGTATGGCTCGCCGAGCCGTCCGAGGTGGCAGGGGTCGTGGTAGGTCACGGTCATTGCGACGGGCTTCGTGAACGCCACGCGCCCATCCCTGACTAGCTCTGCGAGCAGCTCCGCCGCATGGACGACCTCGACCTCGTAGCCGAGCAGGGCGTACTGGCGCTTGAAGGCGTGGTAGCAGTCCGCGCAGGGCGTGATGACCGTCTTCACCTTCGCCGCGCCGAATGCCTTGTGTACGGCTGTGGCCTCCGCCTCGAAGGCATCTTTGAAGCCCATTTGCTTCGCCCTGCCGCCGCAGCACATGTCCGCGCCGCCCAGCGTCCCGATGTCAAGCCCCGCTTGCCCGAAGACCTGCGCCCAGGCGCGCGCCTTCTTCTGCAGCGCCTCATCGTAGGCGTATTGGCAGCCGGGGAAGAAGGCGTACTCCGCCGTCTCCTTCGTCAGATCCTTCAGCCCGAGACCGGCAGACCAGTCCCCGCGCGCCGCGCGCTTCTCGCCCGCAAGCATCGTCCGCTCTTCTGCAAGGCTGTCGATGGTGGCCTGCATGGCGGGGGATGCCTTGCCGAGTTCGACGGCGCGCTCCTTCAGGGCGATGTTGTGCGCCAGCGGCTCGAGGTTGAAGCGCGTGAGCTTGCAGCCCACGTCGCACGCGCCGCAGGCCTGGCAGTCAAACACGGTCTCGACCGTCTTCCCCTCCCAGGGGGCAAGCCCGTCGAGCAGCACCTGCCCGAGCTGGAAGCGCCCGCGCGCCGAATAGGTGTTGAAGCTGTGGTACCACACGCTGGGGCAGTTTCTGGCAAAGCGCCCGCTCTTGATCTTTTCGAATGCGACGAATTTGCAGCCAAGGCAGTTGCTGCAACGCTCCTGCATCGGCCTGAAATCCTCGAGTCTGGTTTCGATTCCCATGGTTCTTCCTCCTTCCCTCAGATGCTCAGCTTGCCGGGGTTCATGATGCCGTTCGGATCGAAGATGCCCTGCATCCGGCGCAGCGCGTCATAGGACAGCGCGTCCTTGTTCAGCTGGATCTTCGCCCACTTGCCGTAGGGTCTTGAATAATATCCGCCCAGTTTGGCGACGGCGGCGCTGACCTCGTCATACAGCTTCTCCACGAGGGTGCGCTGCCGGGCGCTGTCCGGGTCATATGGGAAGGTGAACTCCATGTGGTAGCTCGTCCCCATGTGCTTGGGCTGAATGTAGACACCGATGTCGCCTGCCGGATAACCGAGCGAATGGGCGATCTCCTGCACTGCCTTCTGGAAGCAGCCCGTCTTGTCGAGCTGCGTCAGGAAGAACACGTCTTGGTGTGCGCCCGCGTAGCGGTCTTTCCAGTAGACACCTTCGCAGGTGCGGGTCGCCTCCCGGTAGAGGCGGTCGCCGGCAAGCCCGCTGACACCTTCGCGCAGGTCGAGCCCAAAACCCTGTGCTATGTCAATCAGATCGCTTGACCGCGCCTCGAAACGAACTTCGGGGATCAGCTCCCGCCCTGCTGCGCCGACGGCGCAGATCCACGGGGGAAGGATGGCTTTCAGGGATGCGATCTCCTCCGCCGTCTCCCCCACGAGGCTCGCCGCCTGGTGGCTGTTCAGGAGGAAGATCTCGTCGGGGAAGCGTGTCCAGACAGCTTTGTACACAAAGTCCTCCAGCGCGGCAAGCCCGTCCGCCCCCGCGAGGTAGAGCTGGTGCACCAGCGGCTTCACGGCGGTCTTGAGCGATGCCCAGGTGACGATGCCCATCGAGCCCTGCGCCGCCGTCAGCAGGCGGAAGTAGTCGAGCATCCAAGGACCCATGTACTGGACCTGCCATGCCTGTTTGCCCCACTGCGTGTCGAGGTCCTTCGCCCCGCCTGCCGCCTCGCCTGTGAACATCTGGTGCCCATCGCCCCAGGTCACCTCGACGCAGCGCAGCGGATCGAAGTACGACCACTGGATCATCGGGTTGAGCCTCGGCACGTTTTCGAGGATGTCGGTCAGGACAGACTGCCCTGCCTTCGGTTTCAGACTTCCGGCGATGACCATGTTCTCCTTCGCCAGCTCCGCGTTCAGCTGGTCGTAGGTCACGCCCGGCTGGACGACGACCATGCGCTGCTGCCGGTTGACGTTCAGAACTTGATTCATGCCCGTCAAGTCCACCGCTACCGCCTCCGGGACGGATGGCACGCTGTCGCCGCGCAGCTTCACGCCCGTAGAGCTGACAGGGACAAGCGGCGTCTTCGCCTCATTCGCCCACTGCACAAGTGCCTGAACCTGCTCCGCGCTCTTCGGCTTCGCGACGTACCAGGGCGCAAACCGCCTGCCAAAGCTCCGGCTCTGGGCGTAGGACGCGAGGACTTCTGGGTCGTCGGACACACCGTCTGCACCGAGTATAGCCACAAGACTATCCTTCGTCGGCATAGGATACACCTCCCTTTCCATTGTAGAAGAAAGTAATATTAAGGGTTTTGCGGTCGTTTGCTGAATGGATTCACCAAACATGTTCAGTATAAATGCGGGGGGCTTTGTTGTCAATACAAAGCAGCCGGCAAGGGGTGCTGTTCATTCACCCCGCTCGGCTTGAGGGCAGAGGCGTTGTTGGGTATAATGGTTTCTGGGACGGCGCAGCAGGTGCCGGACAACAAGGAGCAAGGGTATGCTGCGAAAGGCGCGGTGGCGATGGTGATGATGAATTGATTGTGTATCATGGGAGTCATTTGGTCGTAGAGCGACCAATGATTTTGCAGAGCGGACGAATGCTGGATTTTGGCGCAGGGTTCTACACTACGTCAAACAGGGAGCAGGCGATCCGTTGGGCGAAGCAGGTTGCTGACCGTCAAGGCGTGACAGAACAGGCGCTTTCCTGCTATGAATTTGATCTCTCCACTGCAGAGCGGAGGCTTGTCCTGATTCGCTTCGATGAGACGGATGAGGCGTGGCTCGGGTTCGTTTGCCAAAACCGGAGCGGCCGGGAGGTTTCTGCCCCCTATGATATCGTTGTGGGACCTGTTGCGGATGACAAGGTGTTTGCTGTCGTTCAGTTTTACGAAAACGGCGTGTATGACAAGACAGAAGCGCTAAGGCGGTTGAAAATTGATGCGCTTTTCGACCAGATACTTTTTCATACTGAAGAGGCATTGGCTTTCTGCAAATATATTGGGTTCGAGACTTTGGGGAACCGGCCATGATCGCTTCAAAGACGTTTTCAATT
>JAITHG010000125.1 GCA_031280075.1 Eubacteriales Family XIII. Incertae Sedis bacterium
TCTCGACCGCACATAGAGCAGGAGGACGGCGGGCAGGAGAAGGAGCATCTGGAACATGATGGGCATATAATAACTGCCCGGTCCGCCGCCGCCGGCCAGGATGTATTTCAGGAGGGGAAATGCCCCGCCGGGCAAGTTGCCTTTCTGTGCCAGGTACAGGAATTCAACGGCGAGGGTGATGGCATAGGGGAGGGCGAGCCGCGAGAGCTTGCCCCAAAGCCGCCCCCACGCGAACCACCCCGTGAGCGTAAAGCTGCCGCGCGTCTGTGCTGAGGCGTAATTGACATAGCCGGTGACGATCATGAACAGCGGCACGGCAGTGTTGATATAGAGAGGGAAGAAGTAGTCGCTGCGCATCTGGGGGGTGAATGCCGAATGTGTGACTACGATCATGACGATCGCGACTGCCTTGACGAAATCCAGCGCGGGTTCGCGCGGGTTGCTGCTTCTGTCCATCTTCATCCTTTCGGCGGATCCTTCTGTTGTGGTTCTCCGGTTGGCGGGCGACCGGGCAGACGACCCTCGGCGCTGCCGAAGGGATCTCGCGATGCTGCTTGCGACCAATAGAATTATTATATACTCTGTTGGGACTTTGCGGCGGATCGGATTGGTCGCGGGGTTTTGCTTTTCCGTTTTTGGGGGTGAACGATTCGGGCATTTGACTGTGGACGGGAAAGCTATTACTCTATAAATGATAGGAATTATGCGGCAGACATGCTTGAGGAGCATGAGAAAGGGGACTTTATGTCATTCAATTATTACATGCCTACCCGTTTTGTATTTGGGTGCGGGGCGCTTGGCAAACTACACCGGCGGGAAATGCCGGGGAAGCGGGCGCTCATCGTCATTTCTGCGGGGAAGTCAACGCGCACGAACGGTTACTTGGATCGCGTGACGGAACAGCTTGAAAAGGCGGGTGTCTCGTGGGTCGTCTTCGACCGGATCCTGCCCAACCCTGTGCTTGCGCATGTCGACGAAGGGGCGGCGCTTGCCGTGCAGGAGGGCTGCGACTTCGTGCTCGGGCTGGGCGGGGGCAGCAGCATCGACTCGGCGAAGGCCATCGCCGTGAAGGCGGCGAACCCGGAGCATGACTACTGGGAGTTCGTCGGGGGGGCGACGGGCGGCAAGAAGACACCACCGAATGCGCCGCTGCCGATCGTGGCGATCACGACAACGGCGGGCACGGGAACGGAGACAGACCCTTGGGCGGTCATCACGAAGCCGGAGACCAAGGAGAAGCTGGGGGGCGGCTTCGACGGGACTTTCCCTGTGCTGTCGGTCATCGACCCTGAGCTGATGGTGAGCGTGCCGCCGGATTTGACGGCGTACCAAGGGTTTGATGCCCTCTTCCACAGCATCGAGTGTTATCTGCACAAGAATCAGAGCCGCATCAACGATCTGCTGTGCATCGATGCCATCGAGAACATCGCGACCTTTCTGCCGCGGGCGATCCGCGACGGGGGTGACCTCGAAGCGAGGGAGGCAGTCGCCCTCGGCAACACCGAGGCAGGTTTCACGCAGTCGATCGCGGGCTGCATCTCGGAGCACGCCATCGAACATGCGCTGTCTGCCTACAGCCCGAAGCTGCCGCATGGCGCGGGGCTGATCGCCATCTCCCTCGCCTATTTCGGGACGCTCATCGAAAAGGGCGCACTGCCGGAGCGTTTCGTGGCGATGGCAAAGGCGCTGGGCAAGGCGGATGCGCAGGTGCCTGCGGACTTCCTGCCCGCACTCGCGGCGCTTCAGGGGGCATGCGGCGTGGACGCGCTGCGGCTCTCCGATTTCGGCATCGAACGGGCGGATCTTCCTGCCATTGCGCAGAATGCCTACGATGTCATGGGGCACCTCTTCCTCGTTGACCCGGTGGAAGTCGTTTATGAGGACACGCTTGCTCTTTTGGAGAAATCATACCGGTAGGGGCGGCAGATGTCCCGCGCCTGCCCGAAGCGCTGCGTCCACAAGTCGGGACAGGGCGGAGGTTGGGCGCGGGCTCGGGCGCGCACCGCACGGAAAGGAGTTGGTGGACCGTGGAAGAATTCACATCGTTGATCCGGGTGCGGATGTCGTCTTCTGACGCGCACTATGGCGGCAATCTGGTGGATGGTGCCAAAATGCTCGAACTGTTCGGGGATGTGGCGACCGAGCTGCTGATCCGAAGCGACGGGGACGAGGGGCTGTTCTGTGCCTACAGCAAGGTCGAGTTCAAGGCACCTGTCTATGCGGGTGATTACATCGAGGCGCGGGGCAGCATTACCGAGAGGGGGAAGACCTCGCGGAAGATGGTGTTTTCCGCATGCAAGGTCATCGCCCCGAGGCAGGATGTAAGCCCCTCGGCTGCGGATGTCCTGGCAGAACCCGTCGAGGTCTGCACGGCGGAAGGCGTGTGCGTCGTCCCGGCAGCCAGCCAGCGCCACCCGTAGACCGTCTGGCGGGCGGGAGGGGGGCAGCCCCACCTTGACGGGGCTGCAGTGGTGCACCATGGGGCGAATCACCTGCCCCGAGGCGAACCGGTCCGGCAGTCAGCCAGCACCAAATGCGCCTGCCAGTGGGCAAGCCGAGAAAGGAGAGAAGGGAGCCAATGGACAAAATGACGGACAAGACGATCATCACGGCTGCGATCTGCGGGGCGGAGGTCACGAAGGAGATGAACCCCGCTGTGCCCTATACGGTGCAGGAGATCAAGGACGAGGCGCGGCGAGCCTACGACGCGGGGGCTGCCATCATCCACCTGCATGTGCGCTTCGACGACGGCACGCCTACGCAGGACAAGGAACGCTTCCGCGAATGCACGGAGGCGATCTTGGAGCAATGTCCGGACGTGATCCTTCTGCCGAGCACGGGCGGTGCTGTCGGAATGTCGGCGGACGAGCGGCTGCAACCGACGGCTCTTTCACCGGCACCCCAGATCGCGACGCTGGACTGTGGCTCCCTGAACTTCGGAGACGAGGTGTTCGAAAACTCGGTTCCCATGCTGAAGACCTTCTGCGAGCGCATGCAGGAGCGGGGCATCAAACCGGAGTGCGAGGTCTTCGAAAAGGGGCACATTGACACGGCACTCTTCCTTGCGAGGAAGGGCTATATCGCTGCGCCGCAGCATTTCAACATCGTGCTCGGGGTGCCTGGGGCAGCCGCTGCGGATGTCCGCACGCTTGCCTTCATGGTCGGTTCGCTCCCGGCGGATGCCACCTGGTGTGCCACGGGTGTCGGCAAAGGGCAGTTCGAAATGGCGGCGGCGGCGATCGTCATGGGCGGAAATGTGCGCGTCGGCTTTGAGGACAACCTGTATGTCGAGCGCGGGGTCCTTGCAAACAGCAACGGGCAGCTCGTGGAGAAGGCGGCGGCGCTGACCAAACTGCTCGGCAGGCAGGTCGCAAGCCCGGCGGAAGCGCGGAGGATCTTGGGGCTCGGCTGATGCCGGAGGCGCAGCGTCACTGTTTCATTTATTCGGTCTCAACGGAGGGGTGCATAAAAGGCA
>JAITHG010000130.1 GCA_031280075.1 Eubacteriales Family XIII. Incertae Sedis bacterium
ATGGCGATGCGCAGCATTTCGACGCGCAGATCCGGGCTTGTGACATCCTCCTGCCCCGTCCGTGCCGCGCGGCGGAAGAGCTCGCTCAGCAGGCGAGGGATGTCGTCGCTGGGCGGGGGCAGGTGCCCTAAGTGGGGCAGTTCCTGAGGGCTGTCCCGGCGCGGGCGCACCTGATTCATGCCGTCCCACGCGCCCGCAAGACGCAGCAGACCGACCCCGTCGAGGTCGGTCTGCATGTGAAGCATGTCTTCCATGATCTTCAGCGCCCTTCTGTGACAGTCCAGTTCCTCGTGCTCCGCCATGCTGACATGCGGGACGAGTTGCCCTTCCAGAAGTTTTGCCACGCCTTCGCGCGTGAGCGTGCTGCCGTCTAGGTGCAGGTCGTTCCACGTGTAGTCGACCAGATCCAGACGGGCGAGCAGCGCCCTGTCCAGCCCGTTATTTCGGGTCGTGTTCATCGCGGTACTTGAAGAAGTCGACCGCCGGTGCCGGGAACATCGCTGCCGTCAGCACGTCCTCTGGCTGCCGGATGTAATGCTCGTACTCCGCCTTCGTCTTCTCAAGTTCGGGTTCGAGGTCGTCCGCCGGGCGGTGGTTGATGCGCTGGTCGAACTTCTTCTTGAGGATCTGCGCGGCAAACTCGTCCGTGATGGGGATGGTCGTGTGCCCGTACTTCCCGAGCACGACATTGACGACCTCGCGCGGGACGACCTTGTAGCGCTCGCCCTTCAGGACGTTCATGACCGCCTGCGTGCCGACGATCTGGCTCGAGGGCGTGACGAGCGGCGGGTAGCCGAGATCCTTGCGGACTTCGGGCACTTCGCGCAGCACGTCCTCAAACTTGTCCGTGGCATCCGCCTGCTTGAGCTGTGAGAGCAGGTTGGAGAGCATGCCGCCCGGAACCTGGTAGGTGAGCGTGTTGATGTCCACCCCCATGAGCTTCGGGTCGAGCAGCCCTTCTGCGATGTACTTCTCGCGGATGGGCTTGAAATATTCGGACGCCTCGTTCATCTTCGCAAAATCGAGACCGGTGTAGAACTCTTCGCTGTGGTCGAAGGTGAATGCCAGCGGCTCGGTCGGCGGCTGCGACGTGCCCTCCGCGAACGGGGAGAGCGCCGTGTCGATGATGTCCACGCCCGCCTCGGCTGCCTTCAGGTAGGTCATGCTGCCAAGCCCGCTGGTCGCGTGCGTGTGCAGCTCGAGCGGGATGTTCAGCTTCGCTTTCAGCTCCTTCACGAGCTTGACGGTACCGTAGGGGTCGAGCAGCCCCGCCATGTCCTTGATGGCGACGCTGTCCGCGCCCATCTGCTCTATTTCGAGCGCGAGTTTCACGAACATGTCCGGCGTGTGCACGGGGCTGAGCGTATAGGAGATACAGCCCTGCGCATGCCCGCCGTGCCTCTTCGTCGCCTTGATCGCCGACTCGAGGTTGCGCGTGTCGTTGAAGGCATCGAAGATGCGGATGATGTCGATGCCGTTGGCGAGGGACTTGTTCACGAACTCGTCCACCATGTCGTCCGCATAGTGCTTGTAGCCGAGCAGGTTCTGCCCGCGCAGCAGCATCTGCAGCTTCGTGTTCTTCACGCGCGCGCGGATGGTGCGCAGCCTGTCCCACGGGTCTTCGTTCAAGAAGCGCAGGCTCGCGTCGAAGGTCGCTCCGCCCCAGCACTCGAGCGCATTGTAGCCGACCGCGTCGAGCGTCTCGAGGATGGGAACCATCTCCTCGGTCTTCATGCGCGTGGCGATGAGGCTCTGGTGCCCGTCCCGCAGGATGGTTTCGGTGAATTTAATCTGACGTTTTCCGTTTTGTCCAGCCATTGTTCGTCCTCCATAAGCTGTGCTTCTGTCTTTGGTATGTCCGGGTGGATCCGCGGTTTCGCGAAAGGCTGTGCGAATGGCACAGCCTGATGGTATTATACCATAAAAACCAGCTACGCAAGCGCCTGGCGCACAGTCCTGCGGCAGCTCATCCGCCCTGCCGCAGCAATGCTGCCACCGCATCGACCTCCTCGTCCGTCGTCTGCCACGTGGTGACGAAACGGATGACCTGCCCGCCGTCCTCCTGCTCGCCCCAATGCTCAAAGAGGACGTGGCGCGCGAGCATCGCCTCAGCCTCCCGGCTGACGACGGGGAAGATCTGGTTGGTCGGGGACATGACCGCAAACGTGCAGCCGAGGGTGCGCAGGTGCTCCACAAGCCGCGCCGCCGCCCGGTTCGCCCGGCGCGCCAGGTCGAGGTACAGCCCGCCTTCCAGCAGTGCGGAAAACTGGATGCCGAGCAGGAAACCCTTGGCCAGCAGCCCGCCACGCTGCTTGATGTGCCAGCGGAAGTCCTGCGCCAGAGCCGGGTTGCACAGGACGAGCGCCTCGCCGAACAGCAGCCCGCTCTTCGTGCCGCCGATGTAGAAGGCATCCGCGATGCGCGCCGTCTCCTCGATGCTCGCGCTCGCGCCCGTGCCCGCACATGGGGCAGCGCTTGCGCGTTCGCCCCCGCTCGCGCTTGCGCACAGACCCGCACCCGCGCCGGCGCCCTCCTGCCCTGCGGCCAGCGCGCTGCCGAGCCGCGCGCCGTCGATGTAGAGATAGAGCCCTGCCCTGTCGCAGACCGCCCGCAGAGCCAGCAGCTCCGCATGGGTGTAGACCGTCCCCAGTTCCGTCGCCTGCGAGAGGAAGAGCAGGCGCGGGCGCACGGTGTGCTCGCCCTGGTGGGCGGCGACCATCCGCTCCACGTCCTGCGGCAGTGCCTTGCCATCGGTCGCCTCCACGGTCAGCACCTTGTGCCCCGTCGCCTCGACCGCGCCTGTCTCATGCCCGCATATATGCGCCGTCGCGGGCGCGATGACCGCCTCGTGCGGACGCAGGAAGGCGGCGATGGCGGTGAGGTTGGTCTGCGTGCCGCCCGGCAGGAAATGCACCTGCGCATCATCCCGTGCGACGAAGCAGCGCACAGCCGCACGCGCCGCCTCCGTCTCCCCGTCCGCCCCATAGCCGCTGTACCGCCTGCCGGACGCGGCGAGCAGCGCCTCCAGCACAGCCGGGTGTGCCACAGCATTGTAATCGTTCAACAAATTGATCCTGTCTGCCATTCCGTCACCTTTTCCATCTCCATGCCTTCTTCTTTGCCGTCTCCTTTGCCGTCTCCTTTCCATTATTTGCATTATAGTATTTTCCTGCCCAAGATACAATCCCCACCCCGCCTATCATATATGAATAATTCTGAATTATTGTAATAATATCTTGCATTCTGAATTTACTGATGTTATACTGTTCCAAGGAGCCCTCCAAGAGTGGCTCCCAATACGGAAAAGAGAGTGTGTAGGATGGGAGGTGGTTTCTTTGCTCAACAACGGTGATACTGGTTTCATTATTCTCTGTACCGGTCTGGTCTTCATCATGACGCCTGGTCTGGGCTTCTTCTACGGGGGGCTGGGCAGGCGCAAGAATGTTGTCAGCAACATGCTGAACAGCGTGTTCATCCTCGGAGTAGGCATGGTCATGTGGCTGGTTCTCGGCTATTCGATGGCGTTCGGCGGGAACACGGGCGGCGTGTTCGGTTCGTTTGACCACCTGTTCAT
>JAITHG010000209.1 GCA_031280075.1 Eubacteriales Family XIII. Incertae Sedis bacterium
GCCCGAACCCGAGAGATTGATGGTCTCCTCGATGGCTATGATGGCATCCACGACGTTGCCGTCCGCCGCCTCCAGCGCTTCCTTTGCTTCTTTGTAACTGACCCCGGTCCTGTCCTTGACGAGTTCGATCTTCTCCAGCGTAATTTCGGTTGCCATAGGTGTGCCCCCTTTCGGCTCAAAAGTGCATCCAATCATCTGTATTGTAACCTTCACTGCCTGTAATTTCGCTTAAATCCATCTTTAATTTCGCTTAATAATGTCCCGGCAGGTCGCTCTTCAGCGGTCCGATGTCCAGATGGCGCTCCGCGAAACGCAGCAGAACCCTTTGCAAACGCAGGGCTGCGGCTTCGTCAAGCGCCAGCGATGCCATCCGCGAAAGTGGCTCTTCCATCATGAAGACCAGTTGATTCATTATATCCAAATCGAGTCCGGAAAGCAACTCGTCCGTCCCAAAATTCTCGCGATCCGGGAAGACTCCCTGGTGCTGCAGCAGCTTCAGGACGTAGGCGACGGACAGCGTCCGGTGCGCCTGCACCCGCACTTCCATCAAGTCTAGGAAACAGGCGAGCAGCGCGAAGACCTCTGGGACGGGCGCCTCTTCGATAAGCGTGCGCTCCGTGAACTCGAGCGCCAAGGAGGCTGCGGCGAACCGGTCGTAGTCCTCCCCGATGCCGAAGTAGGATTTCTCGATGTCCCCGCCCATGAGGTTGTAGTAGGTCGTGCCACGCCTGCGCGCATGAATCCGGTAGTGCCCGCGCGCGAAGGGGCGGACGGCGAGCGCGGTGCCGCCCATGCCGCGCTCGCTGATGTTCGTCCCGCAACTGAGCTTGCCGTGGCTGCCGGTCAGCAGCGTGACCATCCTCCTGCCTTTGAGGATGCGCGTCTGCCGCAGGACGATGCCCTCGCACTCAATCTGCATGCCACGTCCTCCCTGCTGTCCCGCTCAGTCCCGGTAGCCGAGCGAGCCGAGATGGAAATCGCTGTCGCGCCAGTTTTCCCGCACCTTTACCCAGAGACGCAGGTAGACCTTTGTGCCGAGCAGCGCCTCGATCTCCTCGCGCGCCGCCTTCCCCACGCCTTGGAGTTTGCGCCCGTCCTTGCCGATGATGATGCCCTTGTGGGACTTCTTCTCGGCGAGGATGACCGCGCCGATCTCCGTGAGCTGCGGCTTTTCCTCGTAGCTCTCAATTTCGACGGCGATGCCGTGCGGGACTTCCTCATGCAGGTAATGCAACAGCTTTTCCCTGATGATCTCCGTCACGAGGAAGCGCTCGGGGTGGTCGGTGGCGATGTCGTCCGGGAAATACTGCGGTCCTTCTCCGATGTGACGCTTGAGCGCAGCTAGGATCTCCGGCACGCCTGCCCCGTTCAGCGCCTGCGCGCCGAAGACGGCGGAGAAACGCCCCGTGCCCTCCCAGTCGTCGTAGCAGGTCTTGAACGCGTCCGGCGACATGCAGTCGGTCTTGTTCAGGACGAGGATGCATGGGGTGTCCGTCTGTGCCAGGCGCTCGTAGATGAACGCGTCGCCTGCCTGCCTGGGGCGGTCCTCGTCCGTCAGGAAGAGGATCGCATCCACCTCGCCGAGGGTCGTGAGCGCCGTGCGCGCCATGTACTCCCCAAGCTTGTTGCGCGGGGTCGTGATGCCCGGCGTGTCCAAGAAGACGATCTGCCAGTCGCCGTCCGCGCTGTGCTCCGTATAGATGCCGCGGATGCGGTTGCGTGTCGTCTGGGGTTTGTCCGCCGTGATGGCGACCTTCTCCCCGATGATGGCGTTGAGCAAGGTGGACTTGCCTACGTTTGGTCTGCCGATGATGGCTACGAATCCGGATTTCATGTTCTGCCCCCCTTGTCTGTGCCTGTTGCTGCTGCGCCTGCGCGCGTGTCTGTCTGTCTGCCCGGGTCGCCCTGCCCGTTTTCGCGTGCGTCTGCCGGATCGCCCTGCCCGCTTTTGCGCGCGAGCCCGAGGCGCGCCATGACTGCCTCTTCCGCCGCACGCATCCGTGCCCTGTCTGCCCCGTCTGCCCCTTCTTCGTGGTCGTGCCCGAAGAGGTGGAACATGCTGTGGACGAAGAGGTAGACCAGCTCTCGCTCGTAGGGATGCCCGAATTCCGCCGCCTGCTCCGCCGCGCGCTGCGGGCAGAGGACGATGTCGCCCAGGGGCAGGGGCGCGCCCGTATCCGCGAAACCTGCGTCGGCAACGTCCGCATCAGCGAAGCCTTCATCCGCAAAGCCCACACCGGCAAAGCCCGCCTCAGCAAAATCGTACTGTGGGAAGGACAGGACATCGGTCACGCTGTCCTTGCCCCGGTAGTCGCGGTTGAGCTGCCGGATCTCCTCCGGCGCAGCGAAGCGCAGGCTGACCTCGCCCGCGAGCCCGCCCGCGCCCTCCGCCTCCGCGACGCACTGCGCCGCGCGCTGCAGGAGTTCCAAGGTCTCTTCGCCGGGCAGCGCTGTTTCTTCAGGGTCGTAGATCAGTTCCAGCATCTGGTCTTCTCCTCCGGGGCAGGTCTGCT
>JAITHG010000279.1 GCA_031280075.1 Eubacteriales Family XIII. Incertae Sedis bacterium
GGTTATTGTCCTGTCAATAAATTATGGTATAATTGTTCCAAAGCAGTAGCAACAGGGTGTACCTCGGAGGAAATGTATGTTTTGCAAGACTTGCGGTAGTCCGTTGGATGCCGGTGAAAAGGTATGTAGGGTTTGCCGGACTCCTGTCGTCGAGCAGAAAGAGGACGCCTTTTGGGCGTGGCTCGAGCAGGACAGCACGCCGAAGGCTGAATCACAGGCAAGAGGGATGGGTATGGATGTCGGTCAAGGACGGTCGAAGGTCGTCCATGCGGGAGAGGGTGACTTCTCAAAGCCCGCACAGCCTGCACAGCCACGGCAGCAGCAGGCGCCGTCAGAGCCTGCGGTCAGAACCGCTTCCGCCGCCTCGACCTCCACGGGAGGCGGAACGCCAGCGGCCGTCGAGAAGTTTGGGTTCGATTGGGACAGCGAAGGATACAGAGGGCAGAACGGTTCGTGGGATGCCCCTATCGATTTCAAATGGGACACGACTGCGCCTTCCACACCGCTTTCACCGCAGGCAGGTGAGATTGCGTCCGCCGCTCGGCAGAAGGCCGATGACGAAGCAGTCTTGAAGCGCGTGCATGCCGCTTCGGGCATTTTCGACGACGATACCTTTCACCTGCGCAGTTCCGATACGGAAGAGGCGCAGTTCCTGTTCAGCAAGAAGAACGAGGAATTTCAAGAACTGCTGGATGAGGAGTTCGAAAAGATCCAGACCATCCAGCGGGAGATAAACGAGGAGCGCAACAAGATTGGGGAAGTGATGGACACGGCGCAGGAGTCGCCGATCACGCTTGTCTCCGGGGATGATGCCCTGCGGACGGCGGAAGAGCGCATTGCAGACTTCCTGCGCAAAGCTGACCTCGACATGCTCGAGACCATCGAGCGTCAGCTCAAAGAGAAGAAAAGCACCTTAGACAATGCAATCGAATCGGATGATGCTGCCTTCGCGACACTGCGATCCTATGAGACATCAGTTGGGGAAAGCATGCCGCCACCCGTACCCGTCGAAGAAAAGGCAGTGGGGAAGATGGGCGCTGCGGCGACCGACTGGGGTGTCAGGGCAGAACCGGCTGCCCCTGTTATGGAACCGCCCGTGAAGGCGGAGCCTGCTGCGGAAACGCCCGTGAAAGCTGTGCCTGCAGCGGAAACGCCTGTGAAGGCAGAGCCTGCAGCGGAAACGCCAGTGAAGGCGGAGCCTGCAGCGGAAACGCCTGTGAAGGCAGATCCTGTGGCGGAAACGCCTGTGAAGGCAGATCCTGTAGCGGAAACGCCTGTGAAGGCGGGGCCTGCAGCGGTTGACTGGGGTGCGCGTGCAGAAGCGGTGGCTCCTGCGACGGACACGATGGACAGGACAGTGCCTCCCGCTCCGGCAGCAGTCGAGGATCTTCCCGAAGCTTCTGGAACCGAAGATCCTGAGCAGACGCTGGATGCGCTCTTCGCAGACCGTTCATACGCCCACCTGACATCCATATTTGAAGGGGATACGGCAGCGCCGCAGGCTGAACTGCCTGACGACGCTCCGCTTGCGCACGAAGAGTCGCCGATCATGGCTGCCGTGCGGCGAGCAGAGATGATGGCCGCTGCACAGACAACTGCCAGCCAGGAGGATCCTTTGTCGAAGCAGGGACAAGTCTCCGAGGCTTCGCTTTTCGAGGTGTTGTCTGCCCTTACGGACGCAGCGGCGCTTGGCACGGCCACCGAGGCCCCGCAACCCGCGCCGGAGACACAACCGGCACCCGCGCCGCAGTTCGTCCCGGCACCGCAACCCGCGCCGGAGACACAACCGGCACCCGCGCTGCAGCCCGCGCCGGAGACACAACCGACACACTCGCCGCAGTTCATCCCGGAACCGCAGCCCGCACTGAATCTGCAGCCTGCAATGGAGCCTCAGCCCGCGCCCGCAGTTCCCGCGCAGGCGACCTTGCAGCCTCAGCCCCTTGCAGAGCCTGCCTTGGGGGAAGCACCGTTCAGCGACAGCAGAATTTCTGATTTCCCATTCTTTGAAGTGCCCGGCAGCAGCGAGCCCGTCTCTTCAGCGCCCAGCGCGCCGGCTGCACAGGAAGCGCAACCTGTGCAGGACGCGGCAGTGGCGGACGTAACTGTGGCGGCATCCACGGTAGAGCCAGTACCAGTTGTAGCCGAACCTGAGCAGACCGCTGGTTCGACAGTCCCGAACCCGGCAGCAGCCTTTGGGCTGGACGATCTGTTCTCGTCGGGGTTCACCTCACCGTTCCTTACGGAAAGTCCGGTGGTGCCTGCCACCGATACAGGCTTGGGCAGTGTGCCCGATGCCATCTTTGCGACGGAGTTCGCTTCGCCCTTTGAAGAGTTGGTCGTGACCGAAAAACCGCAGCCTGTGCCACCAGAGCAGTTCGCAAGACCAGAGCCGATTGTCGCGACGTTCGCACCGCAGCCCGTGCTGTCAGTGCCGCCGGCAGAGTCGCCCTCAGAGCCGCAGCCCGCGCGCCCGGAGGCGGCCAGCCCGTTTGCGCCGCTCCAGCCGGCAGGGCAGCCCGCAGAGCCGCAGCCCGCGCGCCCCGATGTGGCCAGCCCGTTCGCGCCGCTCCAGCCGGCAGGGGTACCCGCAGAGCCGCAGCTCGCGCGTCCCGATGTGGCCAGCCCGTTTGCGCCGCAACCCGCGCCCCCTCAGCCAACGCCAGTGGTGCCGCAGCAACCGGCGGGTCTGCAACCGACACAGCCTCTCACGCCACCTGCGCCAAGGACACAGAAGACCTCGGACGTGTTCCCGCCGCCCGCGCTCACGCAGAGCGGAGCGACATCGCCGGCAGGCGCTGCCGAGGATGCCTTCCTCCCCCCCGAATCTTCGCTCAAGCGCCCCTTCAAGTCGCCGCTCGAAGCCGGTGCAGAGCAGGGGTTGGCACCAAGCAGGGCGGAAGGTGCCGATGCTGCACCAAAGCCTGCAAAGGCGGAGACGGGACGCCCCCAGATGCCGGACATCGTCAACGAGCCGATCGTCTTCCCCTTTGACGAAGATGACAGCAGGAAGAAGGCAAAGACGGCAAAGAAGGACAAGCCCAAGCAACAAAAGCCCACCGCCGCTCCGAAACAGGGGACGAGGGCCGCGAGGAAGAGGTCGTCCGCAGCATTCCCGATCCTGTTCAACACCCTGATCGTGGTCGGGTTGATCTTCATTATCTGCTTCTCCATCTTGAAGTTCGCGCCGGGCAGCGGCGTTGCGGAAGGTCTTCGCGCTGGCTTGAACCAGATCACGCAGGTCTTCGACAAGAGCAGTGCCCGAGACCTGGAACAGCTGCCTCCCGCGGTGCCGACAGAGACGACCGAGGGGTTGTTCCTCGCGCCTGAGAAGGACATGGGTCTGCTTGTCCAGAGCCAGCTCAGGAACAACTACAATATCCAGCAGGTCATCTACGACTCGCAGGCAGCGTACAAAAAAGGCGCAAGCTACCCAATCAGCGGTGCCAGCGAGTCGCTTCCCATCGAGAACAACTTCTGGACGGATTTCGGGAACGGTCCGCTCGCCTATGACGCATCTGCCGTAGCAGCAATCATCCGTTTCAACTCCAAACTTGTAACATACATCAACACTAGCGACTCGGGCGTTTTTTTGGAGACGCTGGCAAGCAGTCCAGTGGAGAGGGAGCTGCAAGGCAATCGGTACGGTCTGCAAGAGCTGGAGATCCTCTCCCTCGGCATCGGCTCGATTCGGCTGTACGAGCACAGGTATGTGTTCGTCTGGACGGTCGAGAAGGTAAGGGAAGTCCAAGCCGGCGGACAACCCAAAGAGCGGGAAGTGCACAAACTCTACAAATTGTCCACGGAGGCGGGGGCCATGCTCGTAGAGGAAATGGCAGAGATATGAGCCTGTCAGGGAAAAGGTCTGACATACCCGTATAACACTATCGTCGAATGGACAGGAGCCCAAAATTGAAAAGCAAACGAAGCAGGATCATCCTCATCATTCTCATCGTCGTCATCGTCTTGGCAGGGCTGATCGCGGGGCTTGCGGGTTTCATCACGAACTATCTTTGGTTCCGTGACCTCGGCTACACGGACGTGTTCTGGAAGCAGCTTCTCACGATGCTGAAGATCGGTGTCCCCGTGTTCGTCGTGCTGACGGCGCTTGCGGTAGTCTATCTCAAAGTGCTGCGCAAGGGCTACTTCAAGCGTGTGAAGGCAGAAACCCAGACAATGGGCGCGAAGGGGCAGGGACGCGTAGGGCTGCTGTTCTCTGTGGCAGCTGCCGCCATCGTGACCTGGATGAGCGTCACCGGTCTCTGGTTTGAATCCCTGAAGTTCGGCAACAGCACCGGCTTCGACCTCGCCGACCCCATCTTCGGGCAGGACATCTCTTTCTACGTATTCAAGCTGCAGTTCATCAAAGAGCTCAATTCCATCGTGATCACGGGCATCGTCATGTTTGCGCTGCTCACCTTCCTTTACTACTTCTTCCTGCTGAGCGTGGCAAAGCCGAGCAACATCGACGGGGCATCCGTGGACGACGAGCCGAAGGAGGCGAAGAAAGCGCCGGGCAGCGATCCCATCAGCAGCTTCCTCAAATCCTTGGGACTCAACTTTGAGGGCTTCGGCGGTGGCGGCGGCGGTGCGGCAGCGGCAGGCGGCGGCGCAGGTGTCAAGGAGCTGATCCACATAGCCTCCAGGCAGATCATCGTCATCGGCATCCTCTTCTTCCTCATGGTCGGTGTCAACTTCTTCCTGAAGCAGTACGACCTGCTGTTCACTAACAACCCGCCCGTCCTGTTCGGTGCCGGCTTTACGGACATCAACATCACGCTGTGGGTCTACCGCGGCATCATGGGGCTGTCCGTCCTCGCCGCGATCTTCTTCGCGATCGGCGTGAGCAGGCGCAAGGTCAAGACTGCCATCATCATCCCCATCGCGATGATCGCCGTGGGGCTGCTCGGGACGGGGGCGGGGATGCTCGTGCAAAACCTCATCGTGGATCCCGACGCGCGCAACAAGCAGTCCGAGTACATTGAATACAATATAAAATACACGCAGAACGCGTACGGGCTGAACGATGTGGCGACGAAGGAGTTCCCTGCCACAAACAACCTCACGAAGGCGGATGTCGTCGAAAATGCGGACTCGATCCGCAACATCCGCATCAACGACTACGAGCCTGCGAAAAAGTTCTACAACAGCCAACAGTCCATCCGCCCCTACTACACCTTCAACGACGTGGACGTGGATCGCTACTTCGTGAACGGGCAGTACACGCAGACCTTCCTCTCCGCGCGCGAACTCGATTACTCGAAGGTCGGTACGGAGTGGGTCAATGTGCACCTGAAGTACACGCACGGCTATGGCGTCGTCGTCTCGCGCGTGGACAAGGTGACGGCGAGCGGACAGCCGGACATCATGATCAAGAACATCCCGCCAGAATCCCAGATCGAGGAGATCCAGATCGATCGTCCGGAAATCTACTTCGGCGAGCTGCAAAATTCCTACATCATCACGAATACGAGCGAGAAGGAGCTCAACTACGAGCAGGGCGGGAGCACCAATTATACCATCTATGAGGGCAAGCACGGCATCAAGCTCGGTCTGTTCAACCGCCTGCTGTTCGCGATCCAGGAGCGCAGCATGAAGCTACTCGTCTCCTCGAACATCAAGAACGACTCGAAGATCATCATCAACCGCAACATCACGCAGCGCGTGCGGGCGATCATGCCCTATCTCGATTATGCCGACCCGTACATGGTCGCCGTGGACGGCAAGCTCTACTGGATCATCGATGCCTTTACGACGAGCAACATGTACCCCTACTCCGAGCCATATGCAGAGGGCAACGGCACCAACTACGTCCGCAACTCGGTCAAGGTCGTCATCGATGCCTATGAAGGGACGACGGACTACTTCATCGTGGACGAGAAGGATCCGGTGGCAGCGACGATGAAGGGCATCTACCCGACGCTGTTCAAGAGCTTCAGCCAGATGCCGGAGGGCATCAAGGCGCACATCCGGTATCCGAGCTCGCTGCTGAACATCCAGGCGAACACCTACAAGAAATATCACGTGAACGATGTGGAGCTGTTCTTCCAGAAGGCGGACTTCTGGGACATCGCGAACGAGAAGGTCGGCGCGAGCGAGCGCGAGAAGGCGATGACGCCCAACTACTACATCATGAAGCTGCCCGGGGAGAAGGATGCGGAATTCATCAACTCCATCCCCTACACCCCGGCGGGCAAGGTGAACATGGCGGCGCTGCTCATCGCGCGCAATGACGGAGACCATTATGGCGAGATGATGCTGCTGCAACTGCCCAGGGGGCGCATCATCAACGGTCCGGCGCAGATCGACGCACAGATCGCGCAGGATCCGCGCATCTCACAGGACTTTGGGCTGTGGGCAAACTCCGACTCGACCTACAGCCGCGGCAACATGTTCGTCATCCCGATCGAGGATTCGCTCATGTACGTCGAGCCGATCTATCTGAACGCGCAGGATTCGGCGATGCCGGAGGTCAAGCGCATCATCATCTACTACGGCGACCGCATCGCCTACCAGCCGACGCTCAGCGCTGCGCTCGACGAGATGTTTGGCGCGGGCACGGGTGATGCCGTCACAGACACCGATGCTGATCCCTTGGTGCCTGGCGGCACGCCGGGCACGGACACGCCAGTGGCAGAGACACCAGGCGGTATCGCGCAGGAAGGCGACGGGCAGCAGCGCGGCACGGACGAGCTGATCAGCCTAGCGGTTGCGGCGTACAACAATGCCGTCGCCGCGCAAAAGGCGGGCGACTGGACCAAGTACGGCGAATACCTCGCCGAGCTGGAGGGCTACCTCAACCAGCTGAACGCCGGCGGGGCAACGCCTGCGGCGGACGCAGCGGGTGCTGCGGCGGGGCAGACTGTTCCGGAAGGCGCGGAGCAGCCGGAAGAGGACGGGCAGGCGGCAGCGTAACCAGCGCGAGCAGCACGGGAGACGACAGACGGAAGACGACAGACGGAAGACGGAAGACGGGACAGGAAAGACAGGAGCGTAAAGAAAATTGCTTGACATAAAACGGATCAGGGACGATTACGACGGGGTGTGCGCTGCAGTGGAATCGCGGCTGCACGGAGACTTCGGGCTGCCGCAGGTGCGCGCACTCGATGAGCGGCGCCGCGCCCTGCTGACGGATGTCGAAGGGCTGAAGAGCCGCCAAAACGCGGCTTCGAAGGAGATCCCGCGCATCCGGAAGGAGGGCGGAGACGCAGATGCCCTGCTCGCGGAGATGAAGCAGCTTTCCGACGAGGTCAAGGGCAAGGATGCCCTCGTCTCCGAGGTGGAGGAAGAACTGCGCCTCGCCCTGCTGAACGTTCCGAACACGCCCAGCCCGGACGTGCCCATCGGCGAGGACGACAGCGCGAACGTGGAAGTGCGCAGCTTCGGCGGTCCGCGCATCTTCCCCTTCGAGGCAAAGCCGCACTGGGACATCGGGACGGATCTGGGCATCCTCGACTTCGAGCGCGCCGCCAAGATCTCCGGGGCGCGTTTCACGGTCTACAAGGGGCTCGGGGCGAGGCTCGAACGCTCCGTCATCAATTTCATGCTCAACCTGCACACCGAGGAAAACGGCTATACGGAAATACTGCCGCCCTTCCTGGTCAACCGCGACGCGATGACGGGGACGGGTCAGCTCCCGAAGTTCGAGGAGGACATGTTCCACGTCCCCGCGAAGGATTTCTTCCTCGTCCCGACCGCCGAGGTGCCCCTGACCAACCTGCTGCGCGACGAGATCCTGGACGGCGACGATCTGCCGATCTATTATACGGCATACACGCCCTGCTTCCGCAAGGAGGCGGGCTCGGCGGGTCGCGACACGCGCGGTCTCATCCGCGTCCATCAGTTCAACAAGGTGGAGCTGGTGAAATTCACGAAGCCCGAGGACTCCTATGCGGAGCTTGATTCCCTGGTCTGGGCGGCAGAAGAGGTCTTGAAACGCCTTGAGCTGCCCTACCGCATCGTCCGGCTGGCGACCGGCGACCTTGGGTTTTCCTCCGCGATGACCTACGACATCGAGGTCTGGATGCCGAGCTACGGGCGCTACGTCGAGATCAGCTCCTGCAGCAATTTTGAGGACTACCAGGCGCGGCGTGCGGGCATCCGCTTCCGCCGCGAAAAGGGGGCAAAGCCGGAGTACGTCCACACCCTGAACGGCAGCGGGCTGGCAGTCGGTCGCACCGTGGCCGCCATCCTGGAAAACTGTCAGAATGCGGACGGAAGCGTATCCGTGCCCAAAGTGCTGCAGCCCTACATGGGCACGCCGGAAATCACTGCAGAAGAGTAAGGAAGACCGAAGGGCAATCCCTGCAAAAACGCAGACGCCATAGGCAAACGGGCGACCTGGGAAGGTCGCCCGTTTGCTACAGTAGCCACGCGATTGGCTGCATGCCACAAACCCTAGCCCGCAGTCCCTAGTCCGCAGTCCCCCCCATTCGCAGCATCGTCCGGATATGCTTCAGTTCCTCCACGCGCAACAGGCGCAGCAGCAGCAGGTACACACCGACGGCGACCAGTGCGGCGACACCGAGCTGCACCATGCGCGGCAGCACCCACCCGCGCGCCGCAAACAGCAGCCCCCCATACCAGAACACAGGCATGGACGCGCCGACTGCCACGCAGGACGCAATCACTGTGAAGAGGCATTTCCGCAAAAACCCGCGCTGGATCGCCCCTTTGCCGCGCCGCAGGAGGGCGACAAACATCAGCACCATGCACACAAAGCCCGCGAGGCTCGTGCCGAGCGCAAGCCCCCCATGCGCGAGCGGTCCCACCAGCAGCAGGCTCAAGGTGATGTTCGCGGCGACCATGACGAAGCTGATGTAGAGCGGGGTCTTCGTGTCGTGCAGGCTGTAGAACGCCTGCACGAGGAAGGGCGTGAGCATCTGCGGCGGCAGTCCGACCGCATAGTAGAAGAAGGCGGTCGAGGTCAGCTCGATGGACTCGAGGCCAAACGCGCCGCGTGCATAGACAATGTGCACGAGCGAGCCGTTGTAGAGCAGCGCCCCGAGCGTAAAGGGCACGGCGAGCAGGACGATGACGGACAGTCCCGTCGTGAGGATGTCTGAGTACCGCCCGCGGTCTTCGTTCGCGTGCGCCTGCGCCAGCCTCGGGTAGAGCATCGTCCCGATGACACCGGAGGTGAGGGCAGGTGCCATCTGGATGAGCAGGTTCGCAAACTCCAGCGAGGCGATGCTGCCCTCGCGCAGCCCGCTGGCGAGCAGCTTGTCCACAAACAGGTTGATCTGCCACACCGTGCCCCCCACGAAGACGGGCAGGGCGAGCACGAAGATACGCCGCACCGCCTCGTTCATCCGCCAGTCAAAAGTGTAGCGGAAGCCCTTGCGCGCCGCGATGAACCCGATGACGACGCAGTGCGCCGCCGTCCCCGCAAAAAGCCCCACGACCAGCAGGCGCGGGTCGCCTCCCCGGTGTGCCACGAGGATGAAGGCGATCGTGAAGAAGTTGACGATGTAGCCCGCGAGGACGGGTGCCACAAACACCTTCTTGTACTGAAGCCAGGAGGTGAGGATGCCCGCAAAAGAGCTGAAAAGACAGTAGGAGAAGGTGACTTTCACATAAAAAGAACCGAGTTCGAGGCGCTCCCCCGTCCAGCCGTGCGTGAGAAAGTGCAGCACCTTTTCGAGCACCCCCTGCCCCGCCGGATAGGCAGTATCCGGCATGGTGAACAGGGTGACGACCTCCCGGCTCAGCAGGATGCCGACCAGGGAGGATACGACGGAGATGATGATGACCAGGTTGAGGGCGCGGCTTGTAAAGATGTTCGCTTGACACTCCCCCTCCTTCTCGATGGTCTTGGAGAACACAGGGATGAAGGAGGTGGCAGTGGCGCTGAGCAGCCCCGCGAAGATCATGTTCGGCATCGCGATCGAGATGTTCAGCGTGTCCGTGATGTAGTTCGTGCCGAAATACCCCGCCATGAACTGGTTCTTGACGAGTCCGAGCACCTTCGAAAGGAGGGTGAGGATGGCGACGAACAGAGCCGTCTGGACTGCGGTGCGCGCTTTCATCGGGCTGGAAGGCTGCCGTTTCCCAAATTATATATAGGCATTATATATAGGATGCGATGAGCCGCCCTGTCTCCTGCGTGCCGACCGCCTTCGTCCCCTCCGTCGCGATGTCCGGTGTCCGGTAGCCGCTGTCAAGGAAATCGCTTACTGCCGACTCGATGGCATCCGCCTCCGTCCCAAGGGAGAGTGTGAAGCGCAGCATCATGGCAGCCGAGAGGATGGTTGCGATCGGATTGGCACGATCCTGCCCGGCATACTTGGGCGCAGAGCCATGGATTGGCTCATAGAGCCCGAAGCTACCTTCGCCGAGACTCGCGGAGGGAAGCATGCCGATGGATCCGGTGATCTGGCTTGCTTCATCCGAAAGGATGTCGCCGAACATGTTCGTCGTCACGAGCACGTCGAAGTGCTGCGGGTTCTTGATGAGCTGCTGCGAGGCGTTGTCCACATACATGTGGTCGAGCCGCACGTCCGCATAGCCTGCGTGCACCTCCTCGACGACGGCATGCCAGAGGCGCGAACTGTCGAGGACGTTAGACTTGTCCACGCTCGTCACATGCCCGGAGCGTTTTTGTGCCATCTCGAAGGCGAGCTTTGCGATGCGGCTCACCTCCATCTCCGAGTACTGTTCCACATCAAAGGCAAAACGACCGGCGGGCAGCGTCTTCCCTGCGCTGATCTCCGCAAGCAGGGGAGAGGGCGAAGCGGCATCCGACACCGTCTCCGTGCCGCGCGTCCCAAAGTAGATGCCCCCGGTCAGCTCGCGCACGATGAGGATGTTGAGCCCGTCCGAGATGATGTCCGGGCGCAGCGGGCTCGCGCCTGCAAGCTGCCGCCAGACCATGGCAGGGCGCAGGTTGGCAAAGAGCCCAAGCGCCTCACGCAGACCGAGGATGGCCATCTCGGGCCGGTTCGACCCTGGCTCGCTGTCCCACTTCGGGTCGCCGACCGCGCCGAGCAGTACGGCATCGCTCGCCCGGCAGGCATCGATGGTCGCCTGTGGCAATGGGATGCCGCAGTCGTCCAGCGCCGCGCCACCCGCCAGCAGGTACTGATACTGGAAGCTGTGCCCGTATTTTTCGCCGACGGCTGCCAGCACCGGCAGCGTGGCATCCACAATCTCCGGTCCAATACCGTCCCCTTTGATCACTGCAATTTTGAAATCCATAGTTCCTCCTGCTGAAAAAATGCATGCCCGGCAAAGACCGGACCCCATACTTGTCCAAACAATAATTATATCACAGTAGAGATGCCCGACCGCACCGCTGTCTGCCGAAATCTGCTTGTGCCCACAACCCCTTCGGCATATAATATAAACGAAAGGCAGATGGATCCATGAAGGCAGTAAAAGCATATTATGATGGCAAAGCGTTCATACCATTGATGCCAGTAAGAGCAACCAAAATCATGCCATCATTCCAATTTTGGATGATTCGAAAGAAGCAGGTTACAAAAAAACTATTCCCAGTACGCAGGCGCACTTTCAGATGGGAACGATGCTGAGCTTAGGGAAATTTTGAAGGATACGCAGAAAGCGGACAGCAGTGAATGGTAGCGTGATCAATACCATCCCTGCATGACCCCGCTCGTGGCAGCGAAGAACGAACGCACGGATCTGGGCCACACTAGGAACCAATTGAAAGGAGCCAACGCAATGCAGGAAATGCAGCAAAAAAAATACGACGCGATCATCATTGGCGGCGGACCTGCGGGTCTGTCTGCCGCGATCTACGCGCGGCGCGGCGGGCTTGAGACCCTGCTGCTCGAAAAGGCGCAGGAAGGCGGCACCATCGCCATCACCGCAGAGGTAGAGAACTATCCCGGCGGCATCAAGGGCGAGTCTGGCGCGGAGCTTGCCGCGCGCATGGCGGAGCAGGCGACATCCTTCGGCTGCGACAAAGCCCGGGGCGAAGTGGTCTCCGTCGACTTCTCGGGATCTGTCAAGGAAGTCCGGACGGCGGATGCCGTCTGGCAGGGGGCGCACGTCATCATCGCGACAGGCAGCCTGCCCCAGACGCTGGGCGTGCCCGGCGAGGCGGAGTTTGCGGGGCGGGGTGTCTCGTACTGCGCCACCTGCGACGCGCCGTTCTTCCGTGGGTTGCAGGTCTACGTGGTCGGCGGCGGCAACTCCGCCGTGGAAGAGGCGCTGCACCTCGCGCACTTCGCGCGCCAGGTCACGATCATCCACCGGCGCGACCAACTGCGCGCCTCGCCTGCCATCCAGAAAAAGGCGATGGAGGCTGAAAACATAGACTTTCTCTGGGACACGGTCGTCAAGGAGATCAAAGGCGAAGTCGTCCTCGGCACGATCGTCGCCGAAAACGTGAAGAGCGGGGCGGTGACGGAGATCACAGCGCCTGCCGGTGACGGGCTGATGGGGCTGTTCGTCTTCGCCGGCATCCGCCCGCAGACGGATGCCTTCGAAGGGCTGCTCGACATGCGGGACGGTTACATTGTTACGGACGAATGCATGCGCACGAACGTCCCGGGCGTGTATGCGGCAGGCGATGTCCGGTGCAAGGAACTGCGCCAGGCAGTGACAGCGGCGGCGGACGGGGCGATGGCGGCGTATGCGATCGAAAGGGATATGATGCGCGGCTGACTTGCACTTGTGCCGCGCATTTGATACATTAGTACTTATGAAAATCAACATGTTGCGCAGCCTGCCCTTTTTCCTCTGGGCTGGCAAGTGCCTCCTGCAAGTCGGGGAGGAGAGAAGAAAAATAGACGCGGCGCGCGCCGCGGGCGATTTCGCCTTGGAACAGAAGAACATCTGCGACACCCTGTCCTACTGGGGACCGAAGGCGTTCGCGCGCTTCAAGGGCAGTACGATGCGCATGGACGGGCTGAAGAACATCCCCGAAGGCCCCGTACTCTTCGTTTCCAACCACCAGGGCTATGGTGACATCATCATCTACATGAGCGCGGTGGCAGGCATGCACAAGCAGATCGGCTTCGTGGCGCGGAGCAACCTGCGCAAGTTGCCCATGCTCGGCAGCTGGATCACCCGCGTCCGGAGCCTGCTCATCGAGCGGAATGACGCGCGCGCGGCGGTGCAGACCTTCAAGACCGGGGAGGAATGGCTCCGGCAGGGGTTCAGTCTCGTCATCTTCCCGGAGGGGACGCGCAGCCACAGCAATGAGATGGGCGAGTTCAAGAAGGGGAGCCTGCGGCTCGCGACACAGGCGGGCGTGCCCATCGTGCCCGTTACGCTGTGGAACGGCTGGAAGCTCTTCGAAGAATATGGCTACCCCCACACGGCGGACGTGCGCTTTTTCGTCCATCAGCCCATCGAGACAGCGGGGATGACGCGGCAGGAACAGGCGGGGTTGACGGAGCGTGTAGAATCTGTCATCCGCACAAAACTGGAAGAATGGAAACTGGAAGGAGCATGAGGGAATGGAGATATACAGGACACAGAACAGACCGGTCATAAGATGGATCTTCCTGATCCTGTTCGCGTCGATCTTTGCGGGGGATCTCGTCCTTGTTAAGCTGGACGGGATTGGCTTCCTTGACAGCATGGTGTCGGATTTCTGCCCCCTGCTGCACGACGAAATGCTGACGATGATCGCGAAGGGCATCACGTTCATGGCGAACACGACGACCCTGCTCGCGCTCTGCATCCTGCTCATCCTGCTGCCTACGCGGGGGACGATCGGCTTCCCCGTCGGCATCGCGACCGGGATTGCAGCGCTCTGCCACTTCGGGCTGAAGGAACTCATCGCCCGCCCGCGCCCCGATGCCGGGCAGTGGCTCGTGAACGTCACAGGCTATAGCTTCCCAAGCGGGCACTCGAATGCCGCCCTCGTCTTCTATCTCTTCCTCATGCTGCTGCTGCGGCGCTATCTGCTACTGAACAAGAACACGGGCGCTTCCGCCTTCGTCTGCATCGTATTTCCCTTGCTCGTCGTCGCCATCGGTGCAAGCCGCCTCTACCTGGGTGTCCACTACGCATCGGATGTCATCGGCGGCTGGTCGCTCGGCATGTGCCTGCTCGTCATCCTCTTCACGCTCTATGAGATCTTTTGGCCGCACACCCTCCAGTTCACGGAGGGGGACACGAGCTGGGGCATGCTGCGCAAGCGCCGCCCCTGGCGGCATCCGCAGACGCAGACCAAGGACACGGACATGATTCAGTTCCCCAAAAACCGCACGCCGTGGCGTCGCCCGAATACGACGGCAAAGCGCCGCGAGCAGGAGGAGCAGAAACGCCGCGACCAAGAAGAAAAGGAACGCGTCAAACGCGAACGGCGCGGGATACCGGAAGAGGACATCGCTTCAGACGACGGCAGCCTGCCGGACAGCGCCAAACAAGAAGAAGCCTGACCCAGTCCGAAGACCGGCACCAAACCAAACGATTCGTCAATTCAATAACTTGACAGTCGGACATCCGGACAGCGAGCCGTCTGTGGGCGGAGATGCCCTATTTCCGCCCCGCCACAGGGTCGTAGCGGTCGAAGAAGATGCTCTTGCTCGTGACGGACAGCGGGATGCCGTACGCGACACGGACGCTCTCCGAAAACAGCCCCATCCGCACGGCTGCCTTGCCTGCCGAATAGAGGACGCGGTTGTCGATGCGCCCGTCCATGGCGACGGCGGCAGCAGAGCCGACCGCGATGCCAAGGTCGGTGATGTTGAAGGCGCAGTTCGCGCCCGCCTGCGCCATCTCCGCACAGTTGGAAAATCCGCAGTATGCGCAGTGCTTGAGACCGCCGGGCTTGTTTTTCACGGCGATGAGCACGATGAGTTCGGCATCGTCCAGGTTGCCCGCGTCGCGCCCGAACGGGCCGTATCCCTCGACCTCCTCGTGGATCTTCCGCATCTCCGCAGCGAGCGCGTCCTTGTCGTCCCCGTCCAGGATGAGCGTCTCGAGATTGTCGATCCCCTTGCCCTTCGGCGCGGTGCGCGCCGCCGCAAGCATTCCTTCTGCCACACGGTAGATGGCGGAACGCTCCGCTTCCTTTGCTGTGATCTTCATCGAATCTCTCCTTTCCTTGTGTCGGCTTGCATTGCCTTTTCTACGGGCGGTCTGCCCCTGCCCCTCAGCGCAGCTTGATATGCACTTCGCGG
>JAITHG010000284.1 GCA_031280075.1 Eubacteriales Family XIII. Incertae Sedis bacterium
CATGTTTCTTGATCTCGGCAGCGTACTGCACATTCACGCCATCCGGCAGGAACATGCTCGGATGGGTCACAGCGAACACGTCCAGCACCTCATGGTTGCCTGCAGAGACGTGCAGCAGATCCACGTGCGGAGCAAGCTGCTTCGCGATGGCGATGCCCGCATCGAGGTCGTAGCCCCCTTCATAGCACTCCGAGCCGCTGATGCGGATCTCGATCGGAAACCCGCGTCCGACGCGCGCGCGGATCGCCTTGCAGATTTCGACGACGAGCCTTGCCCTGTTCTCGATCTCAGCACCACCCCACTCGTCCTTCCGCGTGTTGGTGAGCGGCGAGAGGAACTGGTGCAGCAGCCAGCCATGTCCGGCATGGATTGTCACCATTCCAAATCCGCAGTGTTTCGCGATGGCTGCCCCGTCCGAATATTTCCGGATAGTCCGCCCGATCATCGCCGCATCCATCTGGTGCACGGTGCGCCCCTCCATCTCGCACTCGACCGGCCCGTAGGCTTCGCCCAGCGTCACCCCTTCCCCGAAGAAAGCGGGCTGGCGGTTTGCATACATGCCTGTGTGCGCAAGCTCGAGGGATGCAACCGCCCCGTACTTGCGGATCGAGTGCGCGATGGACGAAAGGTTGTACTGGATGCCGGGCGTATCGAGCGCAATGTGGTTGCGCCCTGCCCTTCCGTACTCGCCGTCCACGATGCCTTCAAAGCTTGCCACGCTCGCCACGCCGCCCATCGCCTTGCGCTCGAAATAGGCGGAGGCCTCCTGCGCGTTCAGATAACCATCCCCGTTCAAGTCCTGGAAACCGGTCGGCGAGGCAAAGATCCGGTTGCGGAACAGAGTGTTCCCAAGCGTGATCGGCTGGAACAGGTGCGGGTATTTCATTTTATACATTGTCCTCATCCTTTGCGATTGTTTTCGTCGTAATACGTCGTAGTACTTCGATGCGTCAGCCTCGTCGTGTCATTCACAGGACTCCCCTTCGTAGAGGTACGGTTCCATAACAGCATCGTATTTTTTCTGGATGTCCCCGATGCCCTGCACATAGGGCTGCGCCAGATGCGCCTGAAAGTCGGGCAGCGATGCCCAGCGCTCGACCCCGATGATGGTGTCCGCGTCCTCCACCGAGAAGGAATACTCATAGGAAATGTTCCCGTCTTCCGTGCGCGCCTTCGAAAACGCGTCGATCGCGCGCAGATCCTCGATGAAGTCCTCCCTCGCGCCCTTGTTCAGTTTCATCTTGAAGTATGCGATCACCATGGCTCTGCTTTCCTTTCCTAATAATTGCATGAATGAATTGATGCCTTATTTTGGTAAGCGCTTTAATTCTAATCCCCGATGCGGTGATTGTCAACTTCTCTGCGGTGTCAAACGGCCAAACGACTCTACGCGTACCGCCCCTCCTCATACAGCACCGTGACAGGATTGACATCCGGGCTACCGCCCGCAACCCAGATCTTCTGCCCGGTCACGAAATCGGACATCTCCGAGGACAGGAACAGTGCCACGCCTGCCACGTCCTGGGACGTGCCCATGCGCTGGAGGGGCACCTGCCTGCGCACGGTCTCCTCAAAAAAGTCCTCCTCTGTCATCCCTTCCGGGAAGATGACATTCTCCCAAAACGGCGTCTGGATATTCCCAGGGATGATGACATTGACATTGATCCCGAATGTGGAAAGCTCGAAGGCGAGGTTGCGCGTCATGCTCTCCACCGCGCCCTTCGACGCATGGTACGGGATGACGCTAACGACAGGGTTCATCGCCCCTATGGAAGAGAAATTGACGATCTTTCCATAGCGTGCCTTCTTCATGTGCGGCACGACTGCCATGAGATAATAGAGCGGCCCCTTCATGTTGATGGACGTGATGCGGTCGAACTCCTCCATCTCGACCGTCTCGATGGGACCGCGACCGTCCATCCCCGGCACGCCGCCCGCGTTGTTGATGAGGATGTCGATCTTCCCGAAACGCCGCACCGTATCCGCAATGGAGGCATCCACCTCCCCTTTCCGCGTCTGATCCACCTTTCCTGCCACCGCACTGCCGCCGACCTCCCGCACGGCCTCGGATTCGTTGATGCCTTCGGCGACCGCGACCGCGCCCTCAAAATCCAGATCGTTCACTATGACGGTGCAGCCCTCTTCTGCGAACTTCCTGCTGATGGACGCCCCCATGCCCTTTGCGCCCCCGGTAACGACCGCCACTCTGTCTTTCAAATAGATCATCCCTGCCTCCTTGGAACCACTGGCCACTCTGCGATAAGCAAAGGGCTGTCAAGCCATTCTATTGTCAGTCAGTACGGATACCAGCCGCCGTCCACGATCAGCGGAGCACCGGTCATGTACGACGAATCGTCCGACGCGAGGAAGAGCGCTGCCTTTGCCTGCTCCTCTGCTGTCGAATGACGCTTCATGGGCACGAGCCCTGCTATGACATCGTTGTCAGGCTGATCCTGTGTCATCTCCGTCATGGTCGCGCCGGGCATCAGGCAGTTGACGCGGATGCCCTTGTCTGCATACTCCAGCGCGACGCACCTGGACAGATGCGTGACCCCCGCCTTCACGAAAGCGTACATCGCAAAGCCAGCTGCCGGCATCACGCCCATGTTGGACGTGACGTTCACGATGCAGCCCGCGCCCTGCCCGACCATGACCGGCAGGACTTTCTGCATCATATAAAAATAGGAGCGCGCGTCCAGCCGGACGTAATGCTCCCAGTCCTCAAGACTGATGTCCATGAAATTTCGGTGCAGAAACGTGCCCGCATTGTTGACGAGGATGTCGATGCTGCCGTAGGTCTGCTGCGCCTGCGCGACCAAGTTGTCCATGTCCCCGTCCACGAGCATGTCCGCCTGCACATACCGCGCGGTGCCGCCTGCTTCGCAGATGCCCGAGGCCACAGCCTCGCCCCTGTACTCGCGCCGACCGGAGACGATGACCTTCGCGCCCTCTGCGGCAAACAGTTCCGCAATGGCGCGCCCGATCCCGGACGTGCTGCCAGTCACAATCGCCGATTTGCCCTGCAGTCTCCTGTCGCTCACGAAAGGCACCTTCCTTTCCTTCCCGCTCCCACTTGGAAAGAAATATATCATGAAAGCGCTTTCTTTGTCAACGCTCATCAGCGCGATCAGTTTGACAACCCTGTACTGCCCTGTACTGGACTACCCGCCTTCCGATAGGCGGTCTGCCTTTGCGCCAGACCGCAGGAGAAACTGAACGAGCAGAGAATACGTACTGACCTATGAACGGCGCTCGCCTGTGTTCCAAAATCAGTCGTAAAGGCAATGAAGACTTCTCTGCCAAATCCGGAAGTAAAGCATGGCCAAACACGGAAGTGAAACATAGCCAAACACGGAAGTGAAACATGGCCAAACACGGAAGTGAATCCTTGACAAACCTGCTAGCGGATGTTCTAATAATTGTTAGTTATGCTTTTGGGAGGTGCAGAATTCTTATGAAACGCAAATACCTGTGGCGAATCGCCGATGACGTGCTTACAGCCGCGCTCGAAGCGTCCGGCGCGGTGTTGATCGTAGGTCCGAAATGGTGTGGCAAGACGCGTACGGCAACAGAGCGTGCTGCGAGCAAACTGCTTATGCAGGATCCTGATTATGCAGAGCCCTACAAGAAGGCAGCCGACATCAAGCCATCCCTGCTGCTCAACGGCGACACACCGCGCCTGATTGACGAATGGCAAATGGCTCCCGTGCTGTGGGACGCAGTGCGGTTTGCGGTTGATCAGCGGGAAGAATGCGGACAATTCATCCTCACGGGTTCTGCCGTACCAATAGACAACGCTGTTCAACACACAGGCACTGGACGCATCTCTCGTATTATGATGCGACCCATGACACTGTACGAATCACAGGAGTCAAGTGGCGACATTTCACTCCAGGCACTGTTCGACGGTACATGTAGTGGCGACGGGTTGTCGACGCTTTCTGTTGAAGAATTGGCGGCATCTCTGGCAAGAGGCGGTTGGCCCGCGTCGATCGGGGAGAAGGACTCCGTTGCGCGCAAACGCGTATATGACTATGTTGA
>JAITHG010000015.1 GCA_031280075.1 Eubacteriales Family XIII. Incertae Sedis bacterium
TCGGGTTTTTCGCGCGGAACTGCTGCACGAGGTAGCTCAACGTGACACCTGTGTCCACGATGTCCTCGACGATGATGACGTTCTTCCCTTCGATGCTTCCCTCGAGGTCCTTGACGATGCGCACGACCCCTGTGCTCTTCGTCGCATCCCCGTAACTGGAAACCGCCATGAAGTCGATCTCCGTCTCCAGGGAGACAGACTTGAGAACTTGGCTCATCCAGAGCACTGCCCCGCGCAGGATGCCCACGAGCAGCACCTGCTCGCCCGCGAAATCCTCCGATATCTGCCTGCCGATCTCGGCGGCGCGCGTCTCGATCTGCTCCTGCGTGAAGATCACGTCGCCCAGCCTGTATCCACCTTCGATCATAACAGTTGACCCATCTCCTTTATCAGTTCTTCGATGCCCGTCCGCTTCAGGGCGGAGACGGGGAGCAGGACGGCATCCGCGCCCGCGCCGAGCGTCTTCCGGATGATGCTCAGGTGCTTTGCGTGCATGCCCTTGGTGATTTTGTCCGCCTTCGTCGCGACGATGAGACCATCCAAACCATGGTATTTCAGGTATTCATACATCTGGATGTCCTGCGCCGATGGGGCGTGGCGAATGTCCACGAGCAGCGCCACCGCGCGCAGGGGCTCGCGCGCCTGCAGGTATGCCTCGACCATGCCGCCCCACTTCTCCGATTCCGAGCGGCTGACCTTCGCGTAGCCGTAGCCAGGCAGGTCGACGATGCGGAAGGCATCATCGTTGACCGTGTAGAAATTGATGGTGCGTGTCTTGCCGGGGCTGCCGCTCACGCGGGCGAGGCGCTTCCTGCCGGTGAGCAGGTTCAGGAGCGAGCTCTTCCCTACGTTTGAACGCCCCGCAAAGGCGATCTCCGGCGGCCCGGGCGGCGGATACTGGTCTGCGCGCACGGCGACCGCAAGCAGGTCGGACTTTGTGATCCTCATGACACCTTCGGGCGCTTTGCGGCACCCTTCCCTGACGGGTCAGCCTTGCCCGCCGCGGTGGATCTGCGCTTTGGCAGCGGCTTCGTCAGGACATGCGCAAGTGCTTCCTTCGCGTGCCCGATGAGGACGAACTCCATCTGCCGCCTGACCGCTGCGGGGATTTCATCGATGTCCTTCTCGTTCTCCTTGGGCAGCAGCACCTTGCGGATGCCTGCCCTGTGTGCCGCGAGCACCTTCTCGCGAATGCCGCCGACCGGCAGAACATTGCCGCGCAGCGTGATCTCGCCCGTCATCGCGACGTTCTGCCGCGCAGGGATGCCCGTCAGCGTCGAGATCAGCGCGGTGCACATCGTCACGCCGGCGGAAGGTCCGTCCTTGGGGGTGGCACCTTCGGGGATATGGATGTGCATGTCGTCCGTCTTGTAGAAGTCCTTGCGGATGCCCAAGTCGCCCGCGATCGAGCGGATGTAGCTGATGCCTGCGCGGGCGCTCTCCTTCATCACGTCACCCATCTGCCCCGTGAGCACGAGCTGCCCCGTGCCCGGCACGAGCGCCGTCTCGATGGAGAGCGTCGTCCCGCCGACGATGGTCCAAGCGAGCCCGGACGTGACACCGACATAGGTCTCGTTTTCGATGATGTCGTAGCGGAAAACCTTCTTGCCGAGGAACTTCTCGATGTTCCCGCCCGTCACGTGCACGCGCTCCGCGTCTTTGTCCACGATCTTGCGTGCAGACTTGCGGCAGAGGGTGGCGATGCTGCGCTCGAGGTTGCGCACGCCGGATTCCCGCGTGTAATAGTTGATGACATCGTGCACAGTCCGCTCTGAGATGAGCACCTGCCCCTCCGTGAGCCCGTGCTCTTTGATCTGCTTCGGGATGAGGTACTGCTCTGCGATGCGCACCTTCTCCTCCTCGGTGTAGCCCGGGACCTCAATGACCTCCATGCGGTCGAGCAGCGGGCGCGGGATCGTGTCCGTCGTGTTCGCCGTCGTAATGAACAGAACCTTCGAGAGGTCAAAGGGGAACTCCAGGTAATGATCCGTGAACTCCTTGTTCTGCTCCGGGTCGAGCACTTCGAGCAGGGCGGAGGCGGGGTCGCCGCGGAAGTCGCTGCCGATCTTGTCGATCTCGTCGAAGAGAAAGACAGGGTTCATCGTGCCTGCCTCTTTCATGCCGTTGATGACGCGTCCGGGAATGGCACCTATGTAGGTGCGCCGGTGCCCGCGGATCTCCGCCTCGTCCCGCACGCCGCCGAGCGACATGCGCACAAACTCGCGTCCGAGGGAGCGGGCGATGGACTTGGCGACCGAGGTCTTGCCGACCCCGGGCGGTCCGACCAGGCAGATGATGGGTGCCTTCATGGCCTCCACGAGCCGCATGACGGCGAGGAACTCGATGATGCGCTCCTTCACCTTCTCCAGCCCGTAGTGATCCTCGTTCAGGATCTCCTCGGCGGCGCTGAGGTCGATCTCGCTCTCGGAGTACTTCTTCCAAGGGAGCTGGAAGACCCACTCCACATAGCTTCGGATGACCGCCCCCTCGGCGGAGGACGGCTGCATCTTCGAGAGCCGCTTGATCTCCTTCTCGATCTTCTTGTGCGTCTTTTCGGTCAGCTCGAGCTTTTGCAGGTCGTCCAGCCAGGTCTTGATCTCGTCTTCGATCTGCTCGTCGTCCCCGAGTTCTTCCTGGATGGCGCGCATCTGCTCCCGCAGGTAGTATTCCCGCTGGTTCTTGCTGATTTTTGTACGCACTTTCTGGTTGATGTCATGCTCGATCTTCAGGATCTCGATCTCCTTCATGAGGATTTCGTTGAGCAGTTCCAGGCGATCCTTGGGCTCGAAGGCCTCCAGGATGCGCTGCTTTGCCTCCGTCTTGATCTCGAGGTGCGAGGTGATGATGTCGGCGAGGCGGCCCGGCTGGTCCACGGTCGCCACGGAGGCGAACAGATCCTGCGGCAGCTTCTGCCCCACGTCGATGTATTCGTCAAAGTGGTCGAGCACCGTGCGCATGAGCGCCTCCAGCTCGTTGGGGACGGGGTCATAGTCCTCTTCCTCCACCATGCGCACAAGCGCCTTGAAATAAGGCACTTCGTGGATCATCTCACTGATCATTCCCCGGCTCACGCCCTCCACGAGGACGCGGATGGAGTCGCCCGGCAGCTTCAGCATCTGCTTGATGCGCGCCACGCAGCCGACGCGGTAGAAGTCTTCGTTCGTGGGAAGATCCGTCTCTGCATCGCGCTGTACGGCGAGGAAGACGGTCTGGTCGCGCACCATCGCCTTTTCGAGAGCGCTGACCGATTTTTCCCGACCGATGTCGAAGTGCAGCACCATGTAGGGGAAGATGGAGATCCCCCGCAGGGGGATCATGGGCATGACACGCAGGTCGGGTTCTTCCGCCTGCTCGTAGCCCTCGTCCGCCATCTCCTCAATCATTTCACTGAAGCGTTCGTTGTCCTCGCTGTATCCCTCTTTGTTCTTGTTGTCCTTTTCTGCCACAGTCGCCCCCTTATGCGATTATGAGACCACCTGCTCCGTGCCTTCCGCGAGCAGCCCGCCGTCCGAAAGCACGAGGGTCGGGTCGATCCCTTTTTCGATGGTCGCCTCGGTGACGACGACGCGCTTGATGTCGTCGCGCGAGGGGATCTCGTACATGATGTCCGTCATGACGTGCTCAATGATGCTGCGCAGCCCGCGCGCACCCGTATTGCGCTCGATCGCCTTCTCCGCGACCTTCTCGATGGCCTTGTCTTCCAGTTCAAGCTCCACGTTGTCGAGCATGAAGAGCTTCTTGTACTGCTTGAGCAGCGAGTTTTTCGGCTCGACGATAATGCGGACGAGCGCCTCTTTGTCCAGTTCGTGCAGGGAGCACATGACGGGCAACCGCCCGATGAACTCCGGGATGAGCCCGTACTTGAGCAGGTCTTCCGACTGGAGCTTCTTGAGGATCTCCACCTTGTCCGCCTTGGACTGCCGAAACTCGGAGTTGAAGCCGATGGTCTTTTCGCCGAGGCGGCGCTGGATGATCTTGTCAAGCCCGTCGAATGCCCCGCCGCATATGAACAGGACGTTCGTCGTGTCAAATGGGATGAAGTCTTGGTGCGGGTGCTTGCGCCCGCCCTGCGGCGGGACGTTCGCGACCGTTCCCTCGATGATCTTCAGGAGCGCCTGCTGTACGCCTTCCCCGCTCACGTCGCGCGTGATGGAGACATTGTCGCTCTTGCGGGCAATCTTGTCGATCTCGTCCACGTAGATGATGCCCTTCTGCGCCTTCTGGATGTCCCCGTCTGCCGCCTGGATGAGCTTGAGCAGGATGTTCTCGACATCCTCGCCCACATAGCCCGCCTCGGTCAGCGCGGTCGCATCCGCGATGGCGAAGGGCACGTTGAAGATCTTCGCGAGGGTCTGCGCGAGCAAGGTCTTGCCCGAGCCCGTGGGACCGATCATGACGATGTTGCTCTTCTGGATCTCAACGCCGTCCGCCGGAAGCTGATCCATGTAGCGTACCCGTTTGTAATGGTTGTAGACCGCCACGGAAAGGATCTTCTTCGCCTCGTCCTGGTCGATGACGTAGTCGGAGAGCATCTCGTAGATCTCTTTGGGCTTCGGCACATAGAGCCCGCCCGTATGTTGCGGCTGCCGATGCCCGTCCCGCGTCGTTTCGAATTCTTCGCGGATGATCTCGCGGCACAGTTCTACGCACTCGTCGCAGATGTATACGTTCGGTCCGGCGATGAGGCGCTTGACCTGATCCTGCGGCTTTCCGCAGAAGGAGCAGCGCAATTGCTTGTCGTCTTCAAAATTACTCATTCTTTTCATCCTCCCCCGCAGTCGAGCGGAACGACATGACCCGATCGATCAGCCCGTAGTCGACCGCTTGGTCTGCCGTCATGAAGTTGTCCCTGTCCGTGTCGATCGCAAGGCGGTCGATCGGTTGCCCCGTGCGCTCCGCAAGGATGCGGTTGAGCTTTTCGCGCGTCTTGATGATGTGCTCCGCGTGGATGCGGATGTCCTCCGCCTGCCCCTGCGTCCCGCCGAGGGGCTGGTGGATCATGATCTCCGCGTTCGGCAGCGCGAAGCGCTTGCCCTTCTCGCCCGCCGCGAGCAGGAAGGCACCCATGCTCGCCGCCATGCCGATGCAGATGGTCGAGACCTCGGAACGGATGTACTGCATCGTGTCGTAGATGGCAAGCCCTGCCGATACGGAACCGCCGGGGCTGTTGATGTACATGCTGATGTCCTTCTCGCTGTCCTCCGCCTCGAGGAAGAGGAGCTGCGAGACGATGAGGCTCGCGACCGTGTCGTTGATCTCTTCGCTGAGCATGATAATCCTGTCTTTGAGCAGGCGGGAAAATATGTCGTAGGAACGTTCGCCCTGTGCTGTCTGTTCGATTACGTATGGGACCAGTGGCATCGTTGCACCCCCCTATTCTTCTTCTGCTGTCGCTTCTTCTGCTACCGTTTCTTCTGCCGCCGCTTCTTCCGCTTGCTCCGCCTGTTCGATCACAGCCGTTTCGTACATGAAGTCGACTGCCTTGCGGTGCCGGATGTCGGCGCGGATCATCGTGAACTGCTCCTCGCCGAGGATCTCTTTGAGCCTGTCCTCCTCGATGCCGTACTGCGATGCCATCTGCGAAAGCTCCGCCTCGACCTCGGCATCGGTGGCATCAAGCCCCTCTGCCTCCGCTACCGCCTTGACGATGAGCCGCATCATCGAGCGGCGCACGGCATCCTCGCGAAGCGACTCGCGGAACGCGCCCGGATCCTGTCCGTAGTAATTGAGGTACTGCCCGAAGTCCATGCCCTGCTGGCGCAGGCTCGACGCAAACTCCTCCGTCATCGAATCCATCGTGGACTCGACCATGGCATCGGGGAGGTCAATCTTGTTCGCCTCGAACACCGCCTCGAGGACGGCGTTCTTTTTGTCATTTTCGGCGCGCGTCTTCGCAGATGTCTCCAGCTTCGCGCGCAGATCCGCCTTCAGCTCGTCCAAGGTCTCAAACTCGCTGGCATCCTGCGCGAAGGCATCGTCGAGATCCGGCTTCTCGATGCCTTTGACGCTGTGCACAGTCACGTGGAAAACCACGTCCTTGCCCGCGAGAGCCTCCGAGTGGTACTCTTCAGGGAAGGTCACGTTCACGTCCACCTTGTCCCCTGCCCTCGCGCCGATGAGCTGATCCTCGAAGCCGGGGATGAACGAGCCCGATCCGAGCTTGAGGTCGTAGCCCTGCGCCGTTCCGCCTTCGAACTGCTCGTCTCCGAGCCAGCCCTCGTAGTCGATGTTCACGGTATCCTCGTTGATGGCAGGTCGATCTACATCGACCGTGCGCGCGTTCCGAAATTGCATCAGTTCGAGCTCGCGCTGCACGTCGTCGTCCTTGACCTCGTGCACGACCTCCTTGACCACGATGCCTGTGTAGTCCTTGACTTCGATCTGCGGCTCCACGGCTACTGTGAAAGTCACGGTGAAGCCCGCCTTCTTCTCGACCTTCGAGAATTCGGCACGCGGCTGGTCGATCGGCTCGAGCGCCAGCTCCACGATGGACTTGGGATACGCCTTGTCCAGCATGACATCGATCGCCTCCTCGAGGAACACGCCCTCTCCGTAGCGGCGCTCGATGACGCTTCTCGGGGCTTTGCCCTTGCGGAACCCGTCGACGGCGTACTTGTCCTTCGTCCGTTTGTATACATCTATTTGTGCGTTCTCGAATTCGTCCGCATCGAATGCGATCTCAAATGTTACGTCGTCGTTTTCCCTGCTGATATACTTTGCTTCCATATTCTGTCGTCTGTCCTTCCTTACGATTGATTCGCTGTGCACGGCATCAATAGTCATGGGCGGGAAGCCCAAGCCGCTGTGGAACATTATACCCAAAAAACCTAGCAAGGTAAACAATACGCCCCAGTTTTCACGAAAAACAGCCGATAATTGCGCTTTTTTTGCCAAAAAACCGGAAGACCGGCACGGTCTGGGCGTTTTTCGCCGCAGTCCCGCCGGTATTCCGTCACATCTCCTGTCGATCGCGTCTCAATATTATTGGTACATTGTTTGTTTATTATTGGTACGTATTTGCGATCCAGTCATCCACAGATGTCCAATACTCGCCCCTGTTTGCATAGGTGAAGGTCTCTGGCGGGAACTCGATCACGCCGTAGGTCTGCCCCTCCGGCACGCTGTCCTGCCAGAGCGTTTCCTTCGTCGCACGCCCGTCCAGCACGGCGAGCAGCCCGCAGAGCATCGGCTCTGCAAGTTCCACCAACGGCACGGTGATCAGGGACTTCCATGCGCCTTGGTAGCCCGACTCCCACTCGTCGATCACGCTGCCGCCCAT
>JAITHG010000039.1 GCA_031280075.1 Eubacteriales Family XIII. Incertae Sedis bacterium
GAGATCCTGCTGGCTCGAGGATCGTAAATCAGGTGTTGAAGCGATCATGCGAGCGTTGGGCGGGGTGCAGTTGCGGGGGCATGGATTGCTTCGCTTCGCTCGCAATGACGTGCTTGTGGCGGGGTGGTAGTGCAATAGGATGGGGACGTTTATGGGACTTGTGGAACAGATCAGAGGGAAGTTGGTGACGGCGGAGCGGGCAGCGAGGGATGCGGTGCGATCCGGCGATTGGGTGGACTACGGCTTTGGTGCAGGGTTTCCGGAGCTGATGGATCGGGCGCTTGCGGCGAGGCGGGATGAACTGGCGGACGTGAAGATCCGGGGCGGGTTGGTGATCCGTCCGCGAATCGAGGCAGTAGAATGCGATCCGGAAAACAGGGCGTTCACGTACCATAGTTGGCATATCGGCAACCACGAGAGGATGCTGCAGGCGCGTGGGCTGTGCCGGTTCACGCCGTCGATCTTTCGGTATATCCCATATTTATACAGAAACCATATCCGGACAGATGTGGCATTCGTTCCGGTCTCCGTACCGGACGGCAAGGGCTACATGGGGCTGGGCATCACGAACTACGCGTGGCGGGCGATTTTCGAAAACGCGCGCACGGTGGTTTTCGAGGTGAACGAACACCTGCCGACGCTCAAGGGGGTGGACGGCTCGCACCGGGTGCATTGCTCGGAAGCGGATTATCTCGTTGAAGGCGCGCACGAGCCGCTGCCGCTCCGCACCTACGGGGCGCCTTCCCCGGAAGAGCAGCAGATCGCCCAGCATGTCGTCGGCTGCATCCCGGACGGGGCGACGCTGTCCCTCGGTGTCGGGGGCGTGCCGTTCACCGTCGCAAAGATGATCGCCGACTCAGACCTCAAGGACATCGGCTGCCATACGGGCACGATCAGCGATGCGCTCATGCACATCGGCAAGTCGGGCAAGCTGACCAACGCAAGGAAGGGACTTGACACGGGACGCAGCGCATGGAACCTGGCGATGGGCAGCCAGGAATTCTACGACTGGCTACAGGAGAATCCAGAACTCTTCCGTCCGGACTGCATCGATTATATCCACGACCCCGCGCGTATCGGAAGCCTCGGGAAGGTGGTCAGCATCAACGGCGGGGTGCAGGTCGACCTGCTGGGGCAGGAAAACGCGGAAATGAGCGGCGGCAGGCAGCTTTCGGGAACGGGCGGACAGCTGGATTTCCTTGAGGGGGCATTTCGCTCAGAGGGCGGCAAAGGGTTCATCTGCCTGGCTTCGACGCACCGGAAAAAGGACGGGACGCGGATCTCGAACATCGTACCGGGCATCGCGGCAGGCAGCACGGTCTCGGCGGCGCGCGCGCAGGTGCAGTGCGTGGCGACGGAGTACGGCGTTGCCGATCTCTCAGGAAAAACGGTGCAAGAGCGGGCAGAGGCGCTCATAGCGATCGCCCACCCGGACTTCCAGGCAGGGCTGGAGCGAGCCGCAAGCGAGGGCGGTCTGCTGCGATGACCGCCCCGCCGGCAACTACCCCGCAGATTCAGCAGAGCCCGCAGATCCCGCAGATCCTGCAACCGCCCCTTGCCCGCCTGCTTTGATTCTGATATGATTGACCCATGGAAAAAGACAGGATAGCCGTCCTCTTCGGGGGCCGCTCACAGGAACACGAGATATCCATCCTTTCGGCGGCTTCCGTTATGGGAGCCATCGACTGTGCGCGCCACGACATCGTCCCGGTCGGTATCGCGAAGGATGGCAACTGGTACCGCATCCACGCGGACATGCGCGGCATCGAGGCGCTGGACGACCCGCGCATCGGGCGGCTCATCCCCGATGGGGACGTGCACGCGGCGCAGGCGGAGCGCATCCGCCCCTGCGCGCTTCCCGACTTTGCGGACTTAGCCCTGCCCATCCTGCACGGGCCTTACGGCGAGGACGGGACGGTGCAGGGGCTCTTCGAGATGGTCGGGCTGCCCTATGCCGGCTGCGGCGTGGCAGGCTCCGCCATCGCCATGGACAAGCTGTTCACGAAGGAAC
The DNA here is from genome assembly GCA_031280075.1 of Eubacteriales Family XIII. Incertae Sedis bacterium. The sequence goes on from JAITHG010000039.1 coordinate 2,012, forward strand.
TGCTGTTGCAGGCGGGCATCCCCGTGCTGCCGCATGCCGCCGTGACGGGGCATGCGTACCGGAAGGACAAGGTGGCGGTATTGGATCGTGTGCAGAAGACGCTGGACTTCCCTGTCTTCGTGAAGCCCGCCAACCTCGGCAGCAGTGTCGGTGTCGGGCGTGCGGCAGACAGGGCGGAGCTTGCGGATGCCATCGAGACGGCGCTGCGCTACGACGAACGCGTCATCGTCGAGCGGGAGGCGAAAGGGCGTGAGCTGGAGACCGCCGTGCTCGGCAACGATGAACCGGAGGTGGGGGAAGTCGGGGAGATCTGTTTCGGCGCGGACTTTTATGATTATGAGACGAAATACCGCACGGGCGCGCAGCTCCAAATCCCGGCGGACATCCCGGCGGACGTGCGCGCGCAGGTGCGGGACATCGCTGCCGACGTGTTCCGGACGCTGGGAGGCAGCGGTTTCGCACGTGTGGACTTCTTCTGGGAGGAAGCCGCCGGGAACCTGTATGTCAACGAGATGAACACCATCCCAGGCTGCACGAAATACAGCATGTTCCCCCGGCTCTGGGAAGCCGCGGGCATCGGGTACGAGGCATTGATCGAAAGGATTGTCAGACTGGGATATGAAAGACATAATGCTAAAAATCATGGGTAACCAATTCGCGCCGGACGGTTCGGGCGAGACCGACCCCGAGGGCATGGAGTTCATCACCGAAGGGCGCTTCTACCACAAGGGTACCTCGCTCTACCTCGTCTACGACGAGAGCGAGTTTTCCGGGATGGAGGGCTGCACGACGAGCCTGAAGATCACGGGCGACAAGGTGCGCATGAAGCGCTATGGCGAGGACGTGGGCTTCGACACCGCCATCGAGTTCGAGAAGGGGAAGCGATACAACGGTTGGTACGACACGCCCTTCGGCTCCATCGAGATGGAGGTTCTCACGGACGACGTGCGCAGCACGCTGAAGTCGTCGGGCGAGGGCGGTCTTGAGGTTGATTACCACGTGAGCCTGAAAGGGGTCAGCGAGGGGCGCAGTCGTCTGAGCATCCAGATCATCTGAACTTTGTAAGAAATCTTTAAGGAACGCACCCGGCGCTCTGTAAGATTCCCAGCGTATGCTAGTCCCATAAGCAGACGGCATGTGCCGTCGGTACGGCAACGGTCATGGAAACAGGGAGGCAGGGCTTGTACACCATTCTCGTCGTGGACGACGACAAGGACATCGGGAACGCCATCGAGATCTACCTCGCCGCCGAGGGCTATCAGGTGCT
>JAITHG010000043.1 GCA_031280075.1 Eubacteriales Family XIII. Incertae Sedis bacterium
AGGCATTGATGAAGTCCTCGACGTTCAGGTATCCGTCCTCGTCCAAGGAAGCAGTCAGCGTCGAAACCTCCGAGAGTGTTTCGTAGTACTGCGTGTGGCTCTTTATGTCAATCTTGATCCCCGTAAGCTTTGCCGCCAAGCGCACGTTCTGCCCCTCCTTGCCGATGGCGAGTGAGAGTTGGTAGTCGGGCACGACGGCCAGCGCGGTGTTTTCCACTTCTCCAAGGATGACCTTCTCCACCTTCGAGGGCGAAAGTGAGTTCATGATGTTGTCTTCCAGATCGCCAGTCCATGGGATGATGTCGATCTTTTCCCCAAAGAGCTCATCGACGATCGCCTGGACGCGAGCCCCCCGGTTCCCGACGCAGGCACCGACAGGATCTACGCTGTCATCCGACGAAATGACGGCTATCTTCGTGCGGCTGCCCGCCTCGCGTGCGATGCTCTCGATGGTGATGATGCCGTCCTGGATCTCCGGTACCTCCAGCTCGAAGAGCCTGCGCACAAGCCCCGGATGCGAGCGGGACAGGAAGACCTGCGGCCCTTTTTGCGACTTGCGGACATCCGTGATATAAAACTTCATCCTGCTGTTCACGGAGTAGCGCTCCCCGCGCACCTGCTCGCCGGGGGGCATCAGCCCGTCGGTGCGCCCGATGCTCACGAACACCGTCTCGTTGCTCACGCGCTGGACGCTACCGGTGATCAGTTCGTTCAGCTTGCCGATGTATTCATCATAGACCATGTCGCGTTCGATGTCGCGCACGGTCTGGAACACGACCTGTTTGGCGGTCTGGGCAGCGATTCGTCCAAGCCCTTCGACAGGCACGGGGAATACCGCGACATCGCCGACTTCATAGCTCGAATCGTACTGCAGCATCTCGTCGAGCGAAACCTCGTTGCTCGGATCCTCTACTTCCTCGACGACGGACTTGTAATGCAGGATCTGGATCTCGCCCGTATCCGGGTCGATCTCCGCTGTCACGTTCTCCTCTGTGTTCTTGTTCCTTCCTTTATAGGCGGATACGAGCGCACGCTGCAAGGCATCCAGAAGCTGTTCCTTGGGGATGCCTTTGTCCTTTTCGAGTTCATCCAGCGCATCGATGAATTCCTTGTTCAATTTCTGTCCTCCCTGTTGCTTTCCTAAAAAATGACCTGCAGCCTGACTCCGCTCACCACGGTGCGCGGGAACGACTTCTCGGTTCCGTCCTCCAGGCGGATCGTAAGCGTCTCCTCATCGCGCCCAACGAGCTCGCCGCCGTATTTGCGGCTGCCGTCCACGCCCTTGTACAGCTTCACGTCCACAGGCGTTCCGATGTACCGGGCGAAGTGCGCGTCTGTCAGAAGCGGCCTGTCCATGCCCGGTGAGCTGACGATGAGGTCGTAGCCGGGCTGGATGTAGTTGTCGAGCCAGTCCAGCCGCCGACTCACAAACTCGCAATCGTCCGTCCCGATGCCTCCGTCCTTCTCGATCGTCACCGTCAGGCTCGGGGAGCCGCCCGCCGAATTCCACTCGACATTCCAAAGCTCGTAGCCGTTCTCCTCGAGAAAGGTCTCGAGTTTCGCGCGTACGCGTCCAAGCCACCCGCCCAGTCCAGCCATCCGATTTGCTCCGTTCGAAAAACATGAGAGCGGGCTGCGCCGCTCTCATGAACAATACCGTATTCCTTGTAAGAGGGTACCACACATTTCCCTAGAATGCAAGCGGTCTGACAGTTTTTTGCGGTTTGTGCGTGATCGTGGAAGTTTGTTCGAGACAGACAGTTTCGATGACCTCCGCCACTGCACGGAGCCCCTCGCCCGTGTCCGCCAGCGCCCGCACGCAGAGCCCCCGGGCGGCACGCGTGACCGCCGTGCGCACCCTTGCCTTGGGGAAGAGGGCTTCCAGGTCTGCAAGCTGTGCGCGGATCTGCCCAAACGCCGCATCGTACCCGAAGAGATAGACGAAGCCCGTGTGCGCAAACCCCTCGAAAAAGCCTTCCCCTGCAAAGTCGGCATAGCCTTGGGCAAGGCGCGATCGCTCTACGAAGCATAGCCCTTCCCCCCGCACGCGCACTGACAGGGAGGACTGCAGTAAGGCGAAGGCACAGGATTCCCCCATGGCCGTGCGCCCGGCGGACAGTCCGTCGAAATACAGAAGCCGCGCGGCAGGATCGAGAACAATATCCGCTCGGGACGCAAGCACGCTGCCCGCAAAGGGGATGAGCGGATGCGGCACATAGTGCAGGACGGCACCTGCCCCCAAAGTCGCCGTGAAAGCCTGTCCTGCCCCTCGCCCTGTGCTCCGGAAGACCTTTTGACAGGACTGCCCCTGCACGCGCAGCTTGCATCCGTCGCCAAGCCGGAAGTCCAAGTCTATCCAGTCGCCGTCTAGCAGCCCCGGCGCTGCTGCCATGAGCATCAGCCGCGTCGTCCCGTCGTCCCCATAGAACGGCTTTGCAATCTTGAGGGGTGCAGTGAACCGGCACGTGTCCAGCACGGTGCGCCCCGCATGCAGCGATGCCTCCACCGACAGCGTCCCGTGCATCCCCAGCCTCCACTCAACCGCCGCAGGCAGACTTTGCACCCTCTGCAACGCGCGTCGACACGCTCGCCGCCACCGAGCGCCGCACCCAGTCCGCCACGGCTTGCACGCCACTCCTATTCTTCAGATCCGTGAATAGGCATGCCCCCCCGCTGCGCATCCTCGTTGCGTCTTTTGCCATCACGGTCAGGTCTGCCCCGACATGGGGGGCGAGGTCTGTCTTGTTGATGACGAGAAGGTCGGACTGCGTCACTCCGGGGCCGCCCTTCCGTGGAATCTTCTCCCCCTGCGCGACATCGATGACGTAGATTGATGCATCCGCGAGTTCTGGGGAGAATGTGACCGATAGGTTGTCCCCTCCGCTCTCTATGAAGAACAGATCTGTCTGGGGATATGAGCGGAAGAGTTCATCGATCGCGTCAAAGTTCATCGAACAGTCCTCCCGGATCGCAGTATGCGGGCAACCGCCTGTTTC
>JAITHG010000044.1 GCA_031280075.1 Eubacteriales Family XIII. Incertae Sedis bacterium
GAGATCCTGCCGGAGCCGCCCGAGGCGCGCGCGGCGAACAACCCCTGGCCGCTGTGGCCCAAGGTGAAGAAGACAGACTACGGGCAGAAGGAGGCGATGGCATGTTTCGGTGCCGACCCGCGCGAATACCTGACGACGGTGAAGGAGATCGTCGGGGACGGGAAGAAGGTCACGGGCATCCGAACCGTGCGCGTCGAGTGGAAGAGCGAGGGAGGCCGCATGATCCCCGTCGAAATCCCGGGCAGCGAGCAGGAGCGTCCGGCGGACATCGTGCTGACGGCGATGGGCTTCACCGGCCCAGAGGACACCTTGATCGGGCAGCTCAGCCTCAAGACGGATGCGCGCGGCATGGTGCTCGGCCGGGACGGCGGGTATCGGACGAGCACCCCGACCGTCTTCGCGGCGGGCGACATGCGCAGAGGACCGTCGCTCGTCGTCTGGGCGATCTACGAAGGCAGGCGCGCCGCGCGCGAATGCCACGCCTGGTTGCGCGAACGGTAATTTTCGCCCCCGCACGCCATCCTTCTCAAAAATGGTATCATGTTCGGAGAGGGACAAGGTCTCCACACAAGGATTGCCTTCTATTTATATAATAATACTTATAATAATACTGTATAATAAAGGCATCACAAGGAACCATTCAGGAGCGATATCGGCGGAGCAACGACGGAGGGCGGGCGTATATGGGGCACAGGGATGCGGGACAGCCGGGCGGCATGCCCGACAGGAACACGATGTTCCGGCAAGCGAGCGAGTACACTTCCTTCCATAAGAAACTGGGCGTGATGATCCGTCCATTCCTGCGCGAGGAATGGGATGCCCTCGATGCCGGCTGCGGTCTTGGGCTGCTCGATCTGGAACTCGCCCCTTGTCTGCGCAGCATCCAGGCGGTCGATATCGACGCGGACAAGATCCGCTTCCTCGAGGACATGATCGGCGGGGAGCTTGCCCGGGGGCACGAGCACGCCGCCCGCATCGAGCCGCAGTGCGCGGATGCTTCGGCGCTGGACGGGAGCTGGGATGTCGTGATCATGAGCTTCTTCGGCGGAGACCAGGCGCTCACGGAACGGCTGGTCGGCATGGCGCGCCACCGGGCGGTCCTCATCGTCCACGGCAGGGACTCAAACGGTGTCTTCGACCCGCCCCCGCGCAGACCGGGGGAGCGGCTGATTGCAGACGAGCTTGACACCCTGCTGAAGGAGAAGGGCTTCCGCTTCCGCCGGATCGATGCCGAGATGCAGTTCGGGCAGCCATTCCAGACCATCGAAGGCATCCACGCCTTCCTGGACAGGCTGATGTCGCGCAAGAGTCTTGGGACTCAGGAAACGGGGGTGCCGAAAGGCGGGGATGGTTCACTGGGCTGTTCAGGCATCGAATCGCTGATCGCCGGTGCAGAGGAAAGCATCATCCGCACCAATCGTTATGACTACCCGTACTACCTGCCGCGCAACATGGCGGTCGGGGTTTTTGTTGTCGTGCTCTAGCAGAAAATTCCCACTTTTATTTCTTTCGTTGTCTTGGCAACATTTCGTTCCCTTTTGGGGCGGGGCGTGATACGATATCCGCAAGTAATTTCGTCTGCGTTCGTGTCGTTTCGTTCAGAAGGATGGTGCAAAATGAACTTAAAAAAGATGACCCTCAACATCAATGGGGCAGATCGGATGTTTATCTGCGACCCGGGGAAGGACACGCTGGCGACCGTATTGCGGCGGCTTGGTCTGACAGGCGTGAAAGTCGGCTGCGGGCGCGGCGTGTGCGGCTCGTGCTCCGTCATCCTGGACGGGAAGGTGATCCGTTCCTGCACGCGCAAGATCAGTGCGGTGCAAGAGTACAGCGAGGTGACGACCATCGAAGGCATCGGTGCCCCGAACTATATGCACCCGCTGCAGGTCGCCTTCATGGAGAACGGTGCCGTGCAGTGCGGCTTCTGCTCGCCCGGCTTCATCGTCTCCGCCTACCAGCTGCTGCAGGAGAAGGCGGATCCGACGCGCGAAGAGGTTCGCGCATGGTTTGCGAAGCATCGCAACATCTGCCGCTGCACCGGCTACCGGCAGATCACGGATGCCGTCATGGATGCCGCCGCCGTGCTGCGCGGCGAGAAGACCGTGGACGACATCAAAGTGAAGATGCCCGAGGACAAGAACTACTACGGCAAGCCCCTCGTGCGCCCCGCCGCGCTCGGCAAGGTCACAGGGCTGACGGACTACGGCGACGACATCGAGCTGAAGATGCCGGGGCACACCCTGCACGTCGTCATGGTGCAGCCGAAGGTGGCGCACCACGCAAAGATCCTGAAGATCAACACCGAGGAAGCGGAGCGGATGCCCGGCGTGTACAAGGTCATCACGCACAAGGACGTGAAGGGGTCGAACCGCCTGTGCTTCTTCCAGTTCCTGCCGCGCACGGTCGCGTCGGAGCAGACGCACATCCTGCTCGCCGAGGAGAAGATCTTCAACTACGGCGACATCATCGCCCTCGTCGCGGCGGACACGAAGGAGAACGCCCGCGCCGCCGCCGCGAAGGTCACGCTCGAATACGAGAAACTGCCCGAGGTGCTCAGCTTCCTCGAGGCGGCGCTCCCCGACGCAGTGCGCGTCCATGAGGATCATCCGAACATCTGGGCGCTGCAGCCGACCATCAAGGGCGACGAAGACGTAAAGGCGCTCATCGACGGCGCGCCCAATGTGGTCGAAGGCAGCTTCTATTCCTCCCGTGAGCCCCACATGCCCATCGAGGGCGATACCGTACAGGCGTACTGGGACGAGGACGGCATGCTGACCGTGCACTGCAAGGCGATGGCCATCTACGCGAACATCGGCGACATCGCCGAGGCGACCGGCGTGCCTGCAGAGAAGGTGCGCGTGGTCGAAAACCCGACAGGCGGCACCTTCGGCTGGGGCATCGCCGGCGCGACCTACTCGCTCGCCGCCATCGCCTGCATGGCATGCGACGACCGCCCGGTCGCCTTCTCCATGACCTATGAGGAGTTCATGGCATACAGCGGCAAGCGCGCCCCGTCCTACACGAATTCGCGCCTCGCCTGCGACCAGGACGGCAAGATCATCGCCGCCGAATGGGACAACGGGCTGGATCACGGCGCATACAACGAGCTGGGCGACGACCTCACGACGCGCGTCGCGCGCTTCATGTACTTCCCCTACAACGTGCCGAATTGTGCAGGAGTCTCGCGCGTCGCGGCGACAAACCACGCCTACGGCACGGCGTACCGCGGCTACGGCTCGCCGCAGGCATACACCGCCTCGGAGGCGATCATGGACATGATGGCGGAGAAGCTTGGCATCAGCCCGTGGGAGATCCGCTGGCGGAACGTGGCGCGCCCCGGCGACAAAAACATCAACGGCTACGAGTTCACGGACTATCCCGGCGAGCAGATCATGAAAGAGATCAAGCCCGCCTATGACGCGGCGGTCGCTGCTGCGAAGGCGTTCAACAACGATCCCGCAAACAGCGGGAAACGGCGTGGAGTCGGGCTGGTCTGGGGCGGCTACAACGTGACGGAAGGAACCGCCGATCAGTGTACAGTTGCCGTGGAGCTTGCGCCGGATGGCCGCTTTGTCAAGTACGACACCTGGCAGGATCAGGGGCAGGGTGGAGACATCGGCTCGCTCATGGTCACGCTGGAGGCGCTGCGCGTCGTCTTTGCGGGCAAGCGGGTGATCGACAGGGACGATGTGAAGCTCATCCAAAACGACAGCAAGTTCTGCCCCGACCACGGAGCGACGGCATCGAGTCGCAGCCACTTCATGAACAGCATCTCGACGAAGGCGGCGGTGGAAAAGCTCTACAACGCCATGCTCAAACCGGACGGCAGCCTGCGCAGCCACGACGAGATGGTGGCGGAGGGCATCCCGACCCGCTACGAAAACCAGTTCCTGAACGAAGAGTTCGGCACGCTGGCAGACCTCGACCCGAACACGGGTGTGGGCAACCCGACACCCGACTATACCTTCGCGATGTTCCTTTCCGAGGTGGAGGTGGAGCTTTCGACCGGCAAGACGACTGTGCTCGGCATGCACGCGGTCGCGGATGTCGGCATCGTCGGCAACATCGCGGCTGTCAAGGGGCAGGTCTTCGGTGGCATGTCGCACACCATCGGCTTCGCCCTCTCGGAGAACTACGACGATGTGGTGAAGCACAACAACATCCTCGGCGCAGGCATCCCAACGTCCACAGACATCCCGGATGCAATCACCGTCACCCTCCTCGAGAACCACAGGAGGCAAAACCCCTTCGGCTCGTCGGGCGCTTCAGAGGCATTCCAGTCGAGCGGCCACATGGCAGTTATCAACGCCATCGCCGACGCGACAGGTGTCCGCATCTACGAGCTGCCCGCCACGGCGGACAAGGTCAAGGCAGGCATCGATGCCCTTGCGGCAGGCGGCAAGGGGGAAGCCCAGCAGAAGTACTTCCTGGGCTCGGACTTCTGGGAGCTGATAGAAGACATCCGGACAAACCCGGTCTGAGCGACGATCCATGCGGGCGCGCCCTTGTGACAAACGGGGCGCGCCCCGCTCCGTACGGCACTCAAACGCAGCGGATGATTTGACATTGCGCCCCTGCTCCTGTATATTGGTACAGTAATTCACCCAAAGAAAAGGAGCAAAAAAGAATGAAACACATCAAGACCATTACGACAGGTACGCTTAAAGATACGAAAGGCAAGGGCTGCGGCGAGTGCCAGACATCCTGCCAGTCCGCTTGCAAAACCTCTTGCACGGTTGCAAATCAGGAGTGCGAGCAGGTAAAGATCAAGCGGAGGTAGATGCACAGAGAATGATTCATCTATATCGATTCAGGGACATTAACGTCCTGCTTGACGTGGGCAGTGGCGCGGTGCATACAGTGAGCGATACCGTCAGCGGTATCCTCTCTTTTTTTTCAGAAGAAACCGGGGTGCCGGACGGATGCCGTGAGGCGCTCGGGCTTGACGAGGGGGCGTTTGAAGAGGCGATGCTCGAGATCGAGGCACTTCGTGAAGCAGGTCAGCTGTTCGCCTCCGAAGACGTGCCGCCCACGCTTGAAGGGCGAGGGGCGGCGATCAAGGCGCTCTGCCTGCACGCGGCACACGACTGCAACATGCGCTGCGCCTACTGTTTTGCCGACGAGGGCAAATACGCCGGAGAGAAGGCGATGCTGTCCGTGGCGACGGGGCGGCATGCCATCGATTTTCTCATCAGGCATTCTGGCACGCGCCGCAACCTCGAGATAGATTTCTTCGGCGGCGAGCCGCTGATGAACTTCGGAGTCATCCGGGAACTGGTCGCCTATGGGCGCATGAGGGAAGCGGAGAGCGGCAAGCACATCCGCTTCACGCTCACGACGAATGGGCTGCTGCTCGGGGAGGACAAGGACGACTTCCTGAACAAGGAAATGGACAACATCATCCTCAGCATCGACGGCAGACCAGAGGTGAATGACCGCATGCGGCAGACCCCGGCAGGCGGCGGGACATACGCGCAGGTCATCGGAAACTGCAGGCGTATGGCCGAAAAGCGAGCCGTGCTCGGGCTGCAGTGCTACGTGCGCGGGACGTACACCGCCTGGAACAGGGATTTCTCTGCAGACGTGGAACATCTGGCGAAGGAAGGCTTCCGGCACATCTCCGTCGAGCCCGTCGTCGCCGATGCATCCTTGCCCTATGCTTTGACGGAGGCGGACATCCCTGCACTCTGCGAGGAATATGACAGGTTGGCGGACGACTGCCTCGCGCGAGCACAGCGTGGCGAGGATTTTTCCTTCTTCCACTACAAGGTGGACTTGACACAGGGCCCCTGTGCGTGGAAGCGCGCGGCGGGCTGCGGGGCAGGCACAGAGTACGTCGCCGTCTCTGCGGCGGGCGACATCTACCCCTGCCACCAATTCGTCGGGGAGGAAGGCTTTCGCCTCGGGAATGTCACGGACGCGCACTTTGACAACAGGCTCTACGGCCCGTTCATCCGCGCCCATGTCGGCGCGAAGGAAGACTGTCTTTCCTGTTGGGCAAAATACTATTGCAGCGGCGGCTGCCACGCGAACGCCCTGCACGCAAACGGTGATATCATGAAGCCGCACCGGCTCGGCTGTGCACTTGAGCGCAAGCGGCTTGAATGCGCCATCGGGATCCAGGCGAAGCTGTTCCTGCAGGGGCAGGAAGGGCCATCGACTGTCGGCAGTGATGATGGGGAAGGCGATGCCGCTGGGTCTGCTTGAGATATTGTTGATCGGCGCGGGACTTTCGGCGGATGCCCTTTCCGTCTCCGTCGGGAATGGGCTTTCCATGCCGCAGGTACGGATGCGCCCGGCACTTGTGATCGCTGCCACATTCGGCCTTTTCCAGGCGCTCATGCCGTTCATCGGCTGCCTGCTCGGCGGCATTTTCGCAGAGCACATCCGCGCATTCGATCATATCATTGCCTTGGTTCTGCTCGCTTTCATCGGCGGGAAGATGCTGCTGGAAGGCATGCGTAGCCTGCGGGCAAGGGCGGGCGAAGGCGAAGAGTCGCCCCCACAGGAGCGCCGTCTCGGGCTGGGCAGACTGCTGCTGCAGGCGGTTGCGACGAGCATCGATGCCCTTGTCGTAGGTGTCAGCTTCGCTGCCGTAGGGTTCACCCTGAACGGTCTCGTGGCCGCAGTCCTCATCATCGGGGCGACGACCTTCCTATTCTGTATCGTGGGCGTGTATGCAGGCAAAAGAATCGGCGCGCTCCTTGGGAAGCGCGCCGAGGTGATCGGTGGACTGATCCTGATCGGCATCGGGCTGAAGATCTTCATCGAGCACAGTTTCTTCAGCGGCTGAATGCCGGCGTAATAGCTATCTGCCCGGTTGCAGGAGGCAGCGCACCGTTTCTGCGATCCCTTCCACAGTAAACCCAAAACGTTTGAATAATTCTGCCGCAGGGGCGGATGCCCCGAAGCCATCCATCGTCACATAGCCCCCGGCAGGACCGACGAGCCTACCCCATGAGTAGCTGCTGCCCGCCTCCACGGCAACGCGCCTCGCGCAGGACGACGGCAACACCTGCTCCCGGTACGCTGCGTCCTGGCTTTCGAAAACCTCGATGCATGGCATGCTCACCACGCGCACGCGCAGCCCCTCCGCCTCGAGGAGCTTCGCCGCGTCGATGGAAGGCGCGACCTCGGATCCGCTCGCGAGCAGGATGGCATCCGGCAGCTCTGTGGCTGCAGTGCCCGCATGGATGACATAGCCACCTCGCTCGGCATCCGCGCCCGTCGTCCCCTCGATGACGGGCAGGTTTTGCCGCGTCAGCACGAGCACGGTCGGGGTGTCCTTCGACTGGATGGCGAGCTTCCACGCCGCCCGAGTTTCGGTTTCGTCTGCGGGACGCACCACTTGGATGCCCGGTGTCGCCCGCAGCATGGCGAGCTGCTCGACAGGCTGGTGGGTGGGCCCGTCCTCCCCGACACCAATGCTGTCGTGTGTCAGCACGCTGACGAGGCGCAGCCCCATGAGGGCGGAGAGGCGCAGCATGGGTTTCATGTAATCCGCGAACACGAAGAATGTCGCGACATAGGGGAGCAGTCCCCCATGCAGAGCGATGCCGTTTCCAATAGCGGTCATCCCGATCTCCCGCACGCCGAAGTGCAGGTTGCGCCCCAGGCGGTCGGCTGCCGAGAAATCCCCCGCATCCTTCATGTGCGTCTTGTTAGAGGGTGCGAGGTCTGCGGAACCGCCCATGAGGTTTGGGAGCTTCTTCGATAGCTCGTCAAGCACCCTGCCTGAAACGTTGCGGCTCGCATCCGCCTTCTTTTCAAAATCGTAATAGCCTTCGTCGAACAGGCTGTCAGGCAGATCGCCTGACATAAAGGCATCGAGTTGCGCCGCGTCGTCCGGATACTGTGCGCGGTACTCCGCGAAGGCACCGCCCCAGGTCTGCGCCGCCGCGTTGCCTGCATCTGCGTAGCTGCGGTATTCCGCATAGACCTCCTCCGGAACGAGGAAAGTCTCTTGGGAGGGCCAGCTGAGGCTTTCGCGCAGCACGGGGAGGTTGCCCTCTCCGATCGGCTCGCCGTGAGCCTTTGCTGTGCCCGCCCTGTCCGGAACGCCGAAGCCGATGGTCGTCTTGATCTTGATGAAAGAAGGTCGCGAGCGCTCTGTCTTCGCCGCCTCGATGGCGGCGCTGATGGCATCCACGTCGTTCCCGTCCTCGACCTGGAGTGTCTGGAAACCGAAGGCGGCCATGCGCCCCATGACATCCTCTGAAAACGCGAGATCCACGCCGCCCTCGATGGTGATGTCATTCGCATCGAAAAGCACGATGAGTTTTCCAAGCTGCAGCGTCCCCGCCAGGGACAGCACTTCGGACGAGATTCCTTCCATGAGGCAACCCTCGCCACAGAGCGCATAGGTATGGTGGTCGATGACCTGCGCCTCTTTGCGGTTGAACCGCGCCGCAAGGTGCGCCTCTGCGATCGCCATGCCGACCGCCATGCCGAGTCCCGCACCGAGCGGTCCCGTCGTCGCCTCCACCCCCGGCGTGTGACCAAACTCAGGGTGCCCCGGCGTGCGCGAACCCAATTGGCGGAAACGCTTCAGTTCATCCAGCGTGACCTCCGGGTAGCCGAACAGGTGCAGCAGGGAGTAGAGCAGCGCCGACCCATGCCCGGCAGAGAGCACA
>JAITHG010000103.1 GCA_031280075.1 Eubacteriales Family XIII. Incertae Sedis bacterium
CCGCCTTTGCACCCTGCACCTTGCCGAGCGCCGGCAGCGCGGCGGGCGGGGGCGGCGTGCTCTCCTTCAGCGTAGCCCAGTCCACGCGCATGAGCACGTCCTGCGTCCCCGTCCCCTTCGAAATCGACTCCATGATGGGGACGAAGACCTGCAGCGGGACGAAGCCGCCCTCGCCCGCCGCCTTCTCCACGAGGGGGAAGCGCAGCGTCTTCGGATAGGGGTCGCCCGCATCGTTGAAGCTGTCCACGACCGTCTGCCCGCCCGCCGTCTTCTGCGTGTCCACGACCGTCGCAGGCAGCAGGTCGCCCTGGGGGTAGCCGTATTTGTCCCACGTGAAGCCCGCGCCGTAGTAGCGCAGTTTCGACAGGTAGCCGAAGTGATCCTTCCCCGCGAGGCGGATGGTCAGCCCCTTGAACACGAGCGAGACGCTGTACGCGCCGCCCTGGACCGTGAGGCGCGCGCTGTGGTCGATCGCATCGTTCGCCATCGAATAATCCTTGCGGTTGACTTTGACCATCTCCACCTGAACCGCGTAGTCCCCGTCCGGGAGGGCATCTTTGTCCAGAGAAGCCGCGAGCCTGCCCTCCGCAGATGCGTGCTGCCCCGAGCCAGACGGCAGCGGTGGCATCCCCGCGAAGGCGGCAGCCGGGCTCGCCAGCATGGACAGCATAGCCAGCACAAAGACCACGACCGTAAACGGCACGCCAGCCACCGTCAACCTTCTTGCCTGACACCCTCCGGCATACCCGCACCTGCTGTGCGCAGCAACCATGCCATTGCTCTTTCTTTTCATCGAAGCCTCCATTCTTCCTCAGTGCGCGTATGCGCCCGTCGCGTCTGCCCTAAAGGTTAGCACATGCTAACACTTCGGGCAAGGTGTATTTTTGTACGCATACCGGAACAAAAACGGCGTAAGAAACGGTATTTGTGGATTATATAGTATAATAAATACATTTATTGTAATATGAACACTGCATGAACGTTGATATAGCAAGGGCTGCACCGATCACACAAGCACAGGGGAAATCTGTTCCAAGGTGGAACGCTTTTCTGGCAATTATTGCTCCGACGGCGGAATCGTTGGCGCTGACTGCAGATCGGCCAGCGCCCTTTTCCGATTCACGCCCACACCGCACTGACCGGAGCCACATAGAGATCTTCGCCAAAGGGCAGAACCTCCGGTGCGGCTTCCAGCCTTCTGGATTCTACCTGTTGCGCTTTTGCGTAATTCGCCTGCGTTCTTCGCCTGCGTTCTTTCTTCTGCGTTCTTTCTTCTGCGTTTTTCTCCTTCCCTACTTCACCTTGCCGCTTGTCCGCACCTTGCTCCACGGGCCATAAAGCGTATTGTTTGACACGCTCTTGTACGCGCGGACACGCACCTGGTATGCCTTGCCCTTCTTCAGCTTTGCGACGGTCAACTTGGACTTGCTTGCTGGCACCGTCTTCGTCGTCCACTTGGACGTGCCCTTGACGCGGTACTGGATCTGGTAGTGCGCCACCTTCTGCGTGGCGGCGAGCTTCTTCCATGCGACCGTCAGCTTCGCCTTGCCGCCGGAGAGCCCGGAGATGACGACCTGCGTGAGCGAATCCGCCGTCCCTGCGCCGCCCTGTGCGGACACGTCTGCGGCATCTTCGTCCGCATCCGCATCGGCATCCTCCTGTACCTTGCCCTCCGCGACATAGACGAACACGGTGCCGCCGGGTGCGGGCTTGCGCTCCTTCAGACGCGCCTTCGCCACCTCTGCGTTGAGCGCCGTGCGCGCCGCGTTCACCTCGGACTGCGTCGCATCCTCGTCGTCGTAGATGTCCTGCGCGGCTTCGAGCGCGGCCGCAAGCCCCGCGATGCTCAGCGGCTCGTATTCCTCCGCCCTGTCCAAGATGTCCCCGGCGCTGGCGATCGCGTCGAGCAGCGCGAGCTTGTTCGCGACGGTCACGAGTGCGCCCACCGCGTCAAGCAGCGCCTGCCGCGCCTCCGAGACCTCGCGCTCCGTCGCGTTCTCGTCCCCTGCAAGCGCCTGCGCGTCGGCAAGTGCCTCTGCAAAAGCCTCCCAGGATGCAGGCGTGTAGAGCTCCGCACGGAAGAGGTTTGCGATGGCAACCAGCCCGGAGAGCTCCGCGCGGTTGCCCTTCTTCAGCATGTACTCGAGTTCTGCCGAAAGCGCCTCGTACGCATCGCGCACCGCATCCCGCGTCGCGTCCGGATCGGCATAGACCGCCTGCGCGGCAGCCAGCGCCACCTTGAGGTCGGCGACGGCGGACGGGATGTAGCTGCCCTCTTCCTCGAGCACCGTCTCGGCGGCGGCGATCATCTCCGCAAGCCCGCTCTTGTCCACATAGAGCGCGAGCCCGTTAAAGGCGGCGAGCAGGCTGTCGTAGGCGGCATTCACTTCCGCCTGCGTCGCACCGCTGCCCGCCAACACGGCACGCGCCGCTGTCAAGGCATCCGTCAGAGTGGCGAAGCTGTCCGGTGTGTAGCCGTCCGCCGGAAGGAGTTCCAGCAGCGAGACGGCGCCCTGCAGCGCATATTTGTCGACCTACACAGAGACTGGCGAATGCGCTGTATTGGAATCCTCTTGGGCGCTGCGGACTGATGCGCTCGACTCCGGATTGCCCGCGAGGGCATACGCATCCTCCCACGCCTCCGCGAGGGCGTTCCAGCTCTCCGGCGTGTAGTCCGCCTCGGACAGATTGCCGAGGATGAGCGTGCTGCCGTCCACCGAAGCGGGCAGGTACCCGCTGTAAATGTGCCCGATGATGTTGTCTTCGCCGACGATGTAGCCGCCGCCCGCCGCGCCGAAGTTCAGGTCGCTGAACGTCGTCTCTAGTGCGGGGATGCCGCCAATGACGAAGTTGCCGCGCATCGTCCCCGTCGCGCCCTGGTCGATGTAGAGATTCGAGCCCGTCCGTGCCTTGCCGCCGACCAGCGTGCAGTCCGTCATGTCAAAGGGGCGCGCGCCGATGTAGATGCCGCCGTTGTAGGCGGATGCGTCGCTCCCGGTGACGAGGCAGCGGTTCATCTCGAGGCTGCCCGTGTTGCCGCCGCTGCTCGGCAGGTAGACGGCGGGCCCCGCCTGCTTGCTGACCCCGGTCGGGTCGACCACGGCGTTCTTGATCACGAGGTCGTTGAGGGTCAGCTTTCCGCTGCGGATATAGAAGAACCCGAACTTGCCCACGCCGTCGAGGAAGTGCCCATCACCCTCGACGGTGAAGGTCGCCTTCGTCTCGAGCAGCCGCTTCGAATCGCTCTGCGGACCGTCCGCGTTTGCGGTGATGTCCGCGCCAAGGCGGATCACGTCGCCGTCGATGGCGGTCTTGACGGCATCGACCAACTCGGCGAGCGTGCTTGCCACCCGTTCCTGCGCGGCACGGGCGAGCGCTGCCATCGCGTTCACGAGCGCCGTGCGCGCCGCGTCCACCGCGCCCTGCGTGGCATCCGCATCGGCATACACGCCCTGCGCGGCCGTGAGCGCCGAAGCGAAGGGCGCGTAGCTCGCGGGCGTCCAGTAGGACGGGTTCGACGCCTTCTCCTCCGCCTGCGCGATGCTCGCCGCCAGCGCGTCCTTCTCTACGCCGTAGGTCAGCTTCAGGCGGACGTTCTGGTAAGCGTCGCCCATGGCTGCCACGCAGGCGCGGATGGGCAGGGGCGATGTCTTGTCGTTCAGCGCGAAGGTGACGGTCTTCACCTGCGTGCCCTCGTCATAGGACTCGCTGATCGGCGCGTTCACGAAGTCTGCCGGCGCCCAGGGGCCCGTAGTCTTGGGCGAGGTCTTCAGGTCATACAAGGTACTGCCGTCCACCGGCAGCCCCATGATGCTCGCGGGGACAAAGCGGACTGTGGCAGTCCAGCTTTGCCCGTAGCGCTGCACAATGGCTTCCGGCGCGAGGACAGGATTCATCATGGATGCCTGCTCCGCATTTTCCTTCCACATGACGGCAGGGACGTCCAGCGTCTCGTCCGGCACGGCGGCGATACCAGCCCGTGCGTTCTCGAGCGCAGCAGCGGCACCCTGCTTGATGCCGTTGCTCGAGAGTGTCGCGCTTGAGACCGCGTCCACTTCCACGCTCTGCGCATCCACGATCTTCTGTGGGACGCCGACCTTGTCGTTTTCGTTGCCCGTAAAGGCGCTGCCGTTCACCGCCCAACCAAAGAAGCTGGCGCTCTGGCTGTGTGCGCCGATGAAGACCTTTACGATCTCGTCCGCCGTGACCTGGACGAACACCTGGATGTCCGGTCCGCCCGGGTTGCCGGCATAGCCCTGCCCGACGCCGCTGTAGATGCCCGGCACATAGCCCGTGGGTGCAGGCACATCCACCGCCTCGAGCGTGTTCCAGTCAAGCCGCATGAGTACATCCTGCGCGCCGCTGCCCGTCGAGATGGCCTCCATGATGGGGACGAAAACCCGCAGGGGCACGTAGCCGTCCGCATCCGCCGCCCCGTTCACAAGCGGGAACTTCAGCGTCTTGGGATAGGGGCTGTCCGCATCGTTGTAGGTGTCTGTGATGGGTGCGCCCCCTTCCTCCCAGATGCTCAGGACTTCCGCGGCAGCCCGCGTCCCCTGCGGGCTGCCGAACCCATCGTAGGTGAACCCGGACTGGTAATAGCTGAGCTGGGACAGATAGCCCGAGAGGCTCATCGGCCCGAACGGGATGGTGAGGGGGCTGAACTGCAAGGTGATGGAATAATTTCCGTCCTCCACCGTCAGAACTGCGTCGTGGTCGATGGCGTTGTTCGCCATCGATAGGTCTACGCGGTTGGTCTTGACCATCTCCGCTTGGACGGAATACGTCCCGTCTGCAAGATTGTCCTTGTCGAGCGGCTGCGCCCCACCGCCATCCGCAAAGGCGGTCGCTGGGCTCGTAGCCAGCAGGGCGAAAACCAAAGCAAACGCGACCAGCGTCCGCCAAAGATGCCCTCTTCCAAAGCTGTAACGATGTTCCATTTCATGTCTCCTCTCTTCAGAATCGATGCGTGGACAACATAGGCAGCCACGCCCATCACTAGAATTAGCATATGCTAACCACTTCCTATGCTAAAATTAGCATATGCTAACCTAGTTTGCAAGAGCCAATTCTGTACGCATACCGAGACAAAAACGTACCCATTCTTGCATTTTTGCACAGGTTGTAGAATGTATGCGTACAGGAAGATGCCATGTGCCCCACACCGGCTCTGCGAGCCCCACTGTGCAGGACAGTATTGCTCCGGCAGCTAAACATTGGACACAAAGCGGTGTTCAGCACACCGGCCTGCAAGGCGCAAAACACAGCAATGCTGGCGGTATTGCGAGGCTTTGCAACGCAGCAGGACGGTGTGCCGGACGGCGCGACTGTCCAAGGTTCAGCTGTCGGAGCAATATCTATTTCCGCCGCAAAACGGCAGCCTGGAGGTTGGCGTGGATGTGCCAGCGCGATTTGTGTGAAAGACTGCAACCTGCGATAGGATACGGACTTTTCCCGTCCCGCTTGCGAACAGTTTCTGAAAAAAGCGGGATGCCCGATTCCGGTGAGGATTTGGGCATCCCGGGTTAGCCTGCTGTTTTTTGTCCAAGTGGATCAGGCAGGTCTGGTCAACCAGAGCAGCCTGTCCGCCAGTATGTCGATTTCCCGGAACGTATTGTAGAAAGCGAAGGTGGGGCGAATCGTCCCTTCCAGCCCAAACCGGCGCAGGATGGGCTGGGCGCAGTGATGACCGGTGCGGACGGCGATGCCGTGACGGCTCAGGTATGCCCCCACCTCCTCGATGGGATGCCCGTCGAGCACGAACGAGAGGACACTCGCCTTTTCCATGGCAGTCCCGATGACGCGCAGCCCGGGGATCTCTGTCAACCGGGCCGTGGCATAGGAAAGCAGGGCGTGCTCATAGGCGGCGATCTTCGGCAGCCCGATGCGGGACACGTAGTCCAAGGCTGCCCCGAGCCCGACGGCGTCGGCGATGTTGCCCGTGCCTGCCTCAAACTTCTGCGGCGGCTTCTGGTAGACGGTGCGTGCAAAAGTCACGTCCTGGATCATGTTGCCGCCCCCCTGCCAAGGGAGGGCCTCTTCCCACCACGCCTGCTTGCCGTAGACGGCGCCTACGCCCGTCGGACCGTAGATCTTGTGCCCGGAAAAGACCAGGAAGTCCGCGTCCAGCGCTGCCACATCGATGGGGATATGGGGGACGGACTGGGCTCCGTCGACCGCCACCGGCACTCCGAAGGCATGGGCGATGGCGATGAGCTCCGCTACGGGGGTCACTGTCCCGAGCGCGTTGGAGACATGGGTGACAGAGGCGAAGCGGGTTTTCGGGGAGAAGAGCGCACCGTATGCCGGGAGGATGACCTGCCCCGTCTCGTCCACCGGTGCCACGCGCAGCCGCGCACCCGTCTGCTCCGCGATGATCTGCCAGGGGACGATGTTGGCGTGGTGCTCCAGCTCCGTCAGGACGATCTCGTCCCCTGGGGCAAGGCGGGGGCGCACAAAGGCGAATGCGATGAGGTTGATGCCCTCCGTCGTCCCCCGCACGAAGACGATGTCGTCTGGGGAGGGGGCACCGAGAAAGGAGGCGACCTTGCCTCTCGCCGCCTCGTATGCGTCGGTCGACCGCGCCGCCAGCGTATGGGCGCCCCGATGGACGTTCGAGTTCTCCGTCTCGTAAAACCGGGCGATCCGGTTGATGACCGCCTGGGGTTTCTGGGTCGTCGCACCGTTGTCAAGCCAGACCAGGTCGTTGCCGTCCACCTTCTCTGCGAGAATGGGAAAGTCTGCCCTGACCCTGTCCACGGGAAAGGTCACGCTGGGCTGCGCCGATGCGCCCGGCTTCGCTGGCATGTCCTGCGCATTTTTCTGCCCTGACCGAGCATCTGCACCATACAGTTCAGGGAAGCAATTCCGCGCGATGCGGGTCAGCCTTTCTTCCTCCGGACTTGCCCCCGTCCGGAAATCATTTGTAATCATGGTACACCCCTACATCGACATCCTCCAGCGCGGCGATGGCGTCGTCCGCCAAGATGGCGGCGGAGCAGTATAGGGAGAGCAGGTAGGAGGCGTTGCCATCTTCGTCGATGCCCCTGAGCCGCACCGAAAGCCCGCGCCCCTGCCCGCCCTCCAAGTCGTTTTGGAAGAGTCCGATGACGCCCCGTTTCGCCTCGCCAGTCCGGACGAGCAGGATGCTGGTCTTGCCGCCCTTCGCCTTCGGGACTTTCTGCCCGTCCACGAACAGCTTGTCTGTCGGGATGATGGGGATGCCCCGCCAGGTGATGAAGGTGCCGCCGTGCAACTGGGTGGTGACGGGCGGAACCCCCCTGCGCGTGCACTCCCTTTCGAAGGCGGCGATGGCTCTGGGATGCGCCAGGAAGAAGGACGGATCCTTCCAGACCTTCGTGATCAGCTCGTCGAGGTCGTCGGGGGTCGGCACCCCCTTCAGCGGTTTGATGCGCTGGCTGTCCGCCACATTCTTCAGCAGCCCATAGTCGTCGTTGTTGACGATCTGGCTCTCCTGCCGTTCCCGGAGGCTCTCCGCTGCCAGCGCGACCTGCTCCCCCACTTGATCATAGGGGCTGCTGTAGACATCGGATACACGCGTGGGCACGTTGAGGATCGCGGAGATGGAGCTGAGCTCGTACTCCCTCGGTCGCGTCTGGTATGCCACAGATCCTTGGGGAATTGACCGATCCTCGGGATCCTGGCTGCAGAGGGCATCCAGTGGCGCATCACCCTCTACGACCCGGTTGACCCGGTAGATGCCGGCATCAAGCCCTTTGAATTCCAGCACCTTGGGCAGCCACATCGGCGTAAGGGCACCGTACTGCGGCCTCGATTTGGTCACGTCCGCCAGCTGGCATGCCTCCTCCCGCGTGAGCACTGGGCGGATCGATTCGTTTTGTCCTGCCATTTTCGTCACCTTTCCTTTCCTGGTCATATAATCAATTCAATCATGAACCCCGATCAATTCAGTAGAGCGGGAACGCTGGGTCGGCATCCTTCGCCCAGGCGTTCACGCCGTCCAGCAGGTTGAGCATGCGCCCCTTGTAGCCGGCCTTCCTGAGTGCGCGGATGGCGAACAGGCTCCGCTGCCCGATCTT
>JAITHG010000119.1 GCA_031280075.1 Eubacteriales Family XIII. Incertae Sedis bacterium
GGCAGTTCCCACTGGAGCAGGAGCAGGGTGAAGCCGATGTAGACCGCGATCATGCAGGGATGGATGGTCGTCTTGAGCAAGGCGCGCCCCTGCCGCTCCGTCGTGAAGCAGGCCATGCCGAACGACCACATCGCGAAGCGCTGGGGGATGAGGTAGACCGCCCCAAGCGAGAGAGCCGGACCTCCGAAGAGGGCAGCGACGATGGACATCCCGAAAAAGCCGGAGTTGCAGACGATCAGGCTGTAGCGCAGCACGCTCCTCCGCTCCCTCGGCAGCTTCCGGAAGAAGACCATGCTCGCGAGCTGCGCCACGACCAGGGCGAGCACGGCGATGAGCAGGGTCAGCCCCATCGTGCCGAGCATCCTTGGGTCGTAGGCGACATCGAAGGAGCCGACGATGGTGCAGGGGAGCGTCACGAAGAGGATCAGGTTGGTCAGCCCGCTGCGCGCGGGCTTCGAGAGCAGGTCGAAGCGCCCCGCGATGAAGCCCGCCAGCAGGATGATGGCGAAGAACGCGGCTGTCTGCCCCAGTTCTGTCACCCCCACCGCGTCAGACCTCCCGGACGTCCACGCGCAGCTCGATGCCGAGCGCCGCCGCCTGCTCGAAATAGTAGTCGACCTGCTCGTCCGTGAGCATGTCCGTCGAGATCAATCCCTTCTGTGCAAACCTGTCCTCCACGAGCATCTTCGTGAACAGGGCACCGCCCTGCCCGGTCAGGTACATCTCCGCAGTGAGCCCCGCCCGCTCAAACGACTCGGCGAGGCCGGGAGCCATGACGTGCACTTCGCAGACCGTGTTCACGCCGTCCTTCTTGCCGTAGGCCTCCACAACCATGCACCCTGTGTCCGACACAAGCCCCTCGTCCAAGATCTCCCGGATCTCTTCGCGGTACTTCGGTGCGTGCGGTATGTGCCGAAGCACAAGGTCGAATGGGGCGACGGATGCACCGTCCACGTCCTCCTTCTGGCGCGAGAGAAGACCTGCGCGATAGAGCGGCTTCGCAAAATCGTAGCCCGCCCCCCCGTACTTGAACCATGCGTTGCGCATGCCCTTTAGGTGCGTGTCGCGGTTGAACCAGTAATGGACAGGTTCGTCGTGGCAGTGCTCCCCGAGGCGGACGGGACCGGTGCCCATGTAGTCGTAGCCACGCGTGATCTCCAGCCCGAAGGCAGGCGTACGCACGAGGTCACCGTCCACGACGGCATAGCCCGGCTCGCTCATGTCCTTGAGCGCAGTCACCGGAGACCACCAAAACGGCTGGAAGCGCTTCGCCTCCACGCCTTCGTATACGATGTTGAAGATGGTGTCGCAGCTGTCGAGTTCGCGGACGGCGCGGCGTGTTGCGGCGCAGACCAGCCCCGGCGCGGATCCTGTTCCGATGATGGCGACGCGCCCAGCGTTTGCAAACCTCGATCCGTAGACCTCGTAGAGATAGCGGATGGACTCCACCCAAGTATCGGCCAATGCGTCCGTCGCCGCGAAGTCCTGGTAGTCTGCCCCTACCGCGAGCGCTGCGTCCAACACGTTCTTGTGCCAGCGCAGCGGCAGCCCGTTCACGACAAGGCTGCATCCTTCTGCAGCGCGGACGATGCTGTCTTTGTCCGACGCGTCAACCTGTACGCCTGACGCCTTCGCGCCGAGCTCCTGCACGATCGAGTCCACTGCCTTGCTGTCTGCGTCTGCGCAGATGATGCGCTGGATGCCTGGCTCTTCGTTCATGCGTTTTGCGACGGTGCTGCCCTGTGCACCGACGCCGAGAATGAGGATGTTCTTTCCCATCAGTTCCACCTGTCATGCCCCTTCGGGCATGTCCTTTTCGATTCGATACAAGTGTTGCGTTTCTATGTTTCATTCTGTCCGAATCTCTCGCCGCCTGCCAAGGTCACAATGCCTCACATAGCGGTGGGTTTCACCTCCCCCTTATTCTGGCGTTCAGGTCGCGGAGCAGACCTGTGAGGTCTGACGGCCTGTCGATCGTATGATCCGGCTCCGCCGCCGCGTCCCCGTGATCTGCGTCCGTGGCCACAGCCCAGGACACGCGCACGGTGCGGATGCCCGCATTCTTCCCGCAGAGGATGTCATGCTGGCTGTCCCCGACGAAGATGGCGGCACCCGGATGGCTGCCGAGTTGCGCGAGTGCCTTGAGGGCAGGGTCGGGCGCAGGTTTGTTCTTCGCCGCGTCACCCGCGCAGATCACCGATCCGAAGTACCCTTCGATATGGTATTTTTCTAGCCCTAGGACGGTCGTCCGGCGCAGGCGGTTCGTCACCACGCCCATCTTGTACCCGTCCGCCTTCAGGCTGTCAAGCATTTCCATTACCCCCGGGAACAGGCGCACCATCTCTTCATAGTGCGCGACGTGGTAGCTGCGGTAGACCGCGATGACCTCGTCTGCGTCCCTCCCCGGGAACTTGTTCGCCACCGTGACCTCGATCGGCTCGCCGAAGGTCGCGTAGATCTCTTCCGCCGGACGCTCCTGCCCCTCGAGCGTGCGGTACACATGCTGCCAAGAGGACAGGACGGCATCGTTCGTGTCCATGATCGTCCCGTCAAAGTCGAAGAGGACGCTGTCTATGTTCCGCATGCGCCTCCCTACTCCTTCTGTTTCAGCTTCTCGTTGACGAACAGGTCGAGGTCGCCGTCCATGACCGCCTGCACGTTGCCGTTCTCCGCGTTCGTCCGGTGATCCTTCACAAGGGAATAGGGATGGAAGACGTAGGAGCGGATCTGGCTGCCCCAGGCGATCTGGCCGTAGTCCCCCTTGAGCTCGTCGAGGCTCTCCTTCTGCTCCTGCTTCGCGAGCTCGTAGAGGCGCGACTTCAGGACGCGCATCGCCACCTCGCGGTTTTGGTGCTGGGAGCGCTCGTTCTGACAGGTGACGACGATGTTCGTCGGCAGGTGCGTGATGCGGATGGCCGAATCCGTCTTGTTGACGTGCTGCCCGCCCGCCCCACTCGAGCGGTAGGTGTCGACACGGATGTCTTCAGGGTTGATCTCGATGCTGATTTCGTCGTCGATCTCAGGCGTGACGGCGACAGAGGCGAAGGACGTGTGCCTGCGCGCCGAGGAATCGAAGGGGGAGATGCGCACGATGCGGTGCACCCCCTGTTCGCTTTTCATATACCCATAGGCGTTTTCGCCCCCGACGGAGAAGCGCGCACTCTTGATGCCGGCGACCGTGTCGTCCTGGAGGTCGAGCATCTTCGTCTTGAAGCCCTTTCTCTCCGCGTAACGCAGGTACATGCGCAGCAGCATTTCCGCCCAGTCCTGCGCGTCCGTGCCGCCCGCCCCTGCGTTGATCTCGACGTAGCAGTCGCTGCCGTCGTGCTCGCCGTCGAGCAGGGTGCGCAGGCGCAAGGACTCGAGAGAGCGCTTCCACGCGTCATAGCCGGCCTGGATCTCCGGCACGAGGGAGGCATCGTCCTCCTCCTCCGCCAGCCCGATCATGACCTCGACATCTTCGAGGTCGCTGGCAAGCCGTTCGTATCCGCGCACCTGATCCTCGATGCCCTTCTTCTCCTTCAGGAGCTTCGAGGCCTTTTCGTGGTCGTCCCAGAAGCCCTCCTGCTCGCTCTCCTTCGCCATCTCGTCCAGCTTCGATGTGAGCGCGCCTAAGGCGAGCGCTTCCCGCAGCTCGCGCAGGGAGCCCTTTGCGTCGTCCAGTTCAGATTTTATCTGGTCAAATTCTATCATGCTGTCCTGTCATCCCGTCCTTTAGCCTGCGTTGTTTCCGCAGCAGTTCTTGTACTTCTTGCCGCTTCCGCAGGGGCAGGGGTCGTTTCGGCCTACCTTGGGCCGGTCGCGGTGCACGGTCTCCTGCCTGTCGGGGGTGGGGGCAGGAGCCTTCCCGGGCAGACCGTCCATGCCGCCCATGTCGCCGCCTGCAGACCCGGCACCGCCGAGGTAGTCGTCTGCATTCTCGCTCTTGATCTCCTTGTCCCCGACTGCCCGCTGTCTGCGCTCCTGCTTCGTCTTGATGGTCGCGTTGAAGCAGGCCATGACGGTCTCTTCCCGGATGGACGCGGTGAGCAGCTCGAACATGTCGAAGCCCTCCTGCGCATAGGCTGCCGCAGGGTCCTGCTGCCCGATGGCGCGCAGGTGGATGCCGTGCCGGAGCTGATCCATCGCGTCGATGTGATCCATCCAGAGGAAATCGATGGCCTGCAGCAGCAACTGACGCTCAGCCTCGCGCATCACCTCCTCCCCGATCTCGGCCTCCTTCGCCTCATATATAGTAAGGAACTGCGCAAAAGCATCTTCCTTGAGCGCGTCAGGCGAAAGGCTTGACATGCTGGAGGCATTTGGCCTGATCTCCCGGAAGTGCTTGCTGATGCGCGTGAGGGCGTTGTTCATCCTGTCGAAGTCCCATTCCTCTGCGAATTTCATCCCCATGACGGCGTTGTCCACGGCCTCCCCGACGAGGTCTTCCGTCATCGTGAGGATGCGCTCGCGCATGTTCTCCCCCTCGAGCACGCGGCGGCGGTCGCCGTAGATCGCCTCGCGCTGCTTGTTCATGACGTTGTCGTACTGAAGGACGTATTTCCGGATGCCGAAGTTGCGGCTCTCGACCTTTTTCTGTGCATTCTCGATCGACTTGGTGAGCATGCCCGCCTCGATGGGAACGCCTTCCTCCACGCCGAGCCGATTCACGACCGCCTGCATGCGGTCTCCGCCGAACAGCCGAAGCAGCTCGTCCTCCATCGAGATGAAGAACTGCGACGAGCCGGGGTCGCCCTGGCGTCCGGCGCGCCCGCGCAGCTGGTTGTCGATGCGCCTGGATTCGTGGCGTTCCGATCCGATGATGTGCAGGCCGCCCTGTTCGATGACCTGCCGCTGCTCCTCCGCCCGCTCGTCGCGGTACTTCTCGTAGAGATCCGTGTAGATGCGGCGTGCTGCGAGCAGTTCCTGCGAATCGAGCGGGATGAGGGAGGAGGCGTAGGAGATGGTCTCCTCGTCGTAGCCCTGCTTCACCATGTCCCGCTTTGCCTCGAAGTCGGGGTTGCCGCCCAAGATGATGTCCGTGCCGCGCCCCGCCATGTTCGTCGCGATCGTGACCATGCCGAGCCTGCCTGCCTCCGCGACGATCTGCGCCTCCTTCTCGTGCTGCTTCGCGTTCAGCACGTTGTGCTTGATGCCGCGCTTCTTCAGCATGTCGCTGATGAGTTCGGACTTTTCGATGGAGATCGTGCCGACGAGAACGGGCTGCCCCGTAGCGTGACGTTCGGCTATGGCATCGGAGATGGCGAGGTACTTGCCACGCTCCGACGAATAGATCGAGTCGTCCAGATCCTCCCGGACGACGGGCTTGTTCGTCGGGATGACGACGACGTTCATGTTGTAGATGTCGAGGAACTCCTCCTCCTCCGTCTTCGCCGTACCCGTCATGCCCGCGAGCTTCTGGTACATGCGGAAGTAGTTCTGAATGGTGATGGTCGCGAGTGTCATCGACTCCTTGTTGACCTTCAGCTTCTCCTTCGCCTCGATCGCCTGGTGCAGCCCCTCGCTGTACCTGCGCCCGAACATGAGGCGACCGGTGAACTCGTCCACGATGATGATCTCGCCGTCCTTTACGACGTAGTCCACGTCGCGCTTCATGAGATTGTGCGCCTTCAGCGCCTGGTTGACGTGGTGGTTGAGCTCCATGTTCTCCGGGTCGGCGTAGTTTTCAAGATTGAAGAAGCGCTCCGTCTTTGCGATGCCTTCATCCGTGAGCGAGACGGTCTTGTCCTTTTCGTCCATCTTGAAGTCCGTGCCCGGATGCAGCCCTGCCACGTATTTGTCTGCTTTTACATAGAGGTCTGTGCTCTTGTCTCCCGCGCCGGAGATGATGAGCGGGGTGCGCGCCTCGTCGACGAGGATGGAGTCCACCTCGTCGACGATGGCGTAGTTGAGCTCGCGCTGGGACAGGTTTTCCTCGTAGACGACCATGTTGTCCCGCAGGTAGTCGAAGCCGAACTCGTTGTTCGTCCCGTAGGTGATGTCCGCGCGGTAGGCCGCCCTGCGCTCCTCGGACGTGATGCCGTGCACGACGCAGCCGACCGTAAGCCCGAGGAAGGTGTATAGTTTGCCCATCCATTCCATGTCGCGTTTGGCGAGGTAGTCGTTGACCGTCACGACGTGCACGCCCTTGCCCGACAGGGCGTTGAGGTAGGCGGCAAGCGTCGCGACCAAGGTCTTGCCTTCGCCGGTCTTCATCTCCGCGATGCGCCCTTGGTGGAGTGCGATGCCGCCGATTACCTGCACGTAGAAGTGCTTCATGCCGAGGCTGCGCCATGCTGCCTCCCTGCAGACGGCGAACGCCTCCGGCAGGATGTCGTCGAGCGCTTCGCCCTCTTCCTGCACGCGGCGCTTCAGCTCCTCGGTCTTCGCGCGCAGCCCGTCGTCCCGAAGCTGCTTTGTCTCATCCTCGAGCGCCATGACGCGATCCGCCACTTTTGCGAGCTTGGATACCTCCCGTTTGTTCAAGTCGGGCAGGATTTTTGTAAAAAGTCCCATGTCTGTTTTCCCCCTTGCCCCGGATGCCTACGCCATAAATGCGGCGTAGATCGCCCGGATGGCAGATTCAAAGTCCTTGTTTTCGACACCGATGATGATGTTCATCTCGCTCGAGCCCTGATCGATCATGCGGATGTTCACCTGGGCACCTGACAGGGCGGCGAACAGCTTCGCTGCCACGCCCGGCTTCGAGGCCATACCCACGCCGACGGTCGCGATCAGCGCCATCTTCTCGAAGACATCCACGCTGTCCGGGCGGATCTTCCGCTCGATGTCGTCCACGACATCGCCGATCTTGCCATCCAAGTACTTGTCCGCAATGACGAGCGACACCGTGTCCACACCGCTCGGAATGTGCTCGAGCGGGATGTCGTAGTCTTCCAGAATGTTCAGCACGCGCTTGATGAAGCCCGTCTCTGCACTCATCATGTTCTTGTAGATCGCAATGACCGTGAAGTCCTTGTTGCCCGCAATGCCCGTGATGACGTTCCCGTCGTTCGTGCGCTCGTCCGCCGTGATATACGTGCCGGGCTCCCCGGGCTCGTTCGTGTTGCGGATGTTGATGGGGATGCCGGCGATGCGCACCGGGTAGATGGCATCCTCGTGCAGGACGGAGGCTCCCATGTAGGACAGCTCGCGCAGCTCCTTGTAGGAGATGGTGTCGATCGCCTTGGGGTTCTCGACGATGCGCGGGTCTGCCATGAGGAAGCCGGACACGTCCGTCCAGTTCTCATAGACATCCGCCTTCGCGGCACGCGCGACGATCGAGCCCGTGATGTCCGAGCCCCCGCGCGAGAAGGTCTTCGTCTCACCGGTCGGAAGCGTCCCATAAAACCCGGGGATGACAGCCGTTTTGTGCAGCCTGAGCGCCGCCGTCAGCACGTCGTTGGTCTCCTCCGAGAGGAAGCGCCCCTTGTCGCCGAACAGGATGAAGTCGGCGGCATCGAGGAAGTCGAAGCCGAGGAAGGCTGCGATGATGCGTGCGTTCAGGTATTCGCCGCGGCTCGCCAGGTAGTCCGCCGAGACACCCGGGCGGATGTGCCCCTCGATCTCCTCGAACGCCTCCCCGATGCCCGCGTCCACGCCCAGCTCGCGTTCGATGCCGAGAAAGCGATCCTTGATGACCCCCAGCACCTGTTCGTATGGCGCGTTCTGGTCGAGGTGCGCCTTGAGCAGGTAGAGCAGATCCGTCACCTTGTTGTCTGTGTCAAAGCGCTTGCCGGGCGCGGAGACGACGACGTACCTTCGCTCCGGATCAGCCGTGACGATCTCCTTCATCTTACGGATCTGGATCGCGTCCGCAAGGGAAGAGCCGCCGAATTTCGCTACTTTGATGCCATTCATTACAAAACCTTTCTGCTTTTCGTCAATATTACAGTCTCCGACATTATATCATGCGGACGTGCAAAAGCCCAAATGCGGAAACGGGCTCGAGTCCGCGAACGTGTTGCCGGGACAATAACAAAAAAGCGGGCGGTTGTTTCCTTCCCGCGCGCCACGTCTTCTTGCCTGTGATTCGAGCCCCTCAGACTGCCGGTGCCTGCAGGCTTGGGGAACGGGTATGATACCCGCCCTCCCAGCGCTGCCGCACTTCTCCGCCTGTCGCCCTTCTTTCTTGCTACAGGTCATCTTTCTACGGACCAAGATGTCCGTAGCCTCTTTCCCCATCTTCCTGCTGCCCCTGCAGCGTCCACTCCCTGCCCCCCCCAGCAAATCGCTGGTACGGAACTAAGGTATATTTCGGATCGCTTCGGGCTTTTTCTAGGGTAAAGTCCACTTTTTGAAAACTTTCTTTTGTCGGTTCTGTGCAGGGCACAATCCCTGCCGCAATTACACGGACTGCCGCAAGGCTTCTGCCTTGTCTGTCCGTTCCCAGGGGAGCCCCAACTCGGGTCTTCCGAAGTGCCCGTAGGCGGCCACCTGCCGATAGATCGGTCTGCGCAGATCCAGATCCCGGATGATCGCTGCCGGACGGAAGTCGAAATGCTGCTGGACGATCTGTGCCAGCCGCTCGTCCGAGACCTGCCCCGTCCCGGCAGTATCGACGAGCACGGACAGCGGCTCCGCCATCCCGATCGCATACGAAAGCTCAATCGTCACCTTGTCCGCGAGCCCGGCTGCCACGATGTTCTTGGCGGCGTAGCGCGCAGCATAACACGCCGAGCGATCTACCTTCGTCGGGTCTTTCCCGGAAAACGCCCCGCCGCCATGCGGCGCGTAGCCGCCGTAGGTGTCCACGATGATCTTCCTGCCGGTCAGCCCCGAGTCCCCAGCGGGTCCGCCGAGCACGAACAGCCCGGTCGGGTTCACGTAATATTTCGTCCCGGTATCCAGCAGGTGCTCCGGCAGAGTCGTCCGGATGACCTTCTCGATGAGATCCTCCCGAATCTGTCCCTGGCTTACGTCCGGGTCGTGCTGCGCCGAGATGAGCACCGTGTCGATGCGCCGCACTGCGCCGTCCTCGTACTCGACCGTGACCTGCGTCTTGCCGTCCGGGCGCAGATAGGGGAGCATCCCCTCCTTGCGCACCCCTGCCAGTCTGTACGCCAGCTTGTGCGCGAAGGAGATCGGCGCAGGCATCAGCTCCGGCGTCTCGTTGCACGCATACCCAAACATGATGCCTTGGTCGCCCGCGCCCGTCTCCGCGAGCTCGTCCTTCGCCCCCCCGCGAAACTCCGCCGCCGCGTCCACGCCCTGCTTGATGTCGGGCGACTGCTCGTGGATGGACGCGAGCACCGCCACCGAGCCTGCATCAAAGCCATATTCGCCCTTCGTGTAGCCGATGTCGCGGATGACATCCTTGATGATCCGCGGGATGTCCACATATGCCTCCGTCGTGATCTCCCCGACCACGATGGCAAGCCCCGTCGCGCACATCGTCTCCGCTGCCACGCGCCCGAACGGATCCTCCGTGAGGATGGCGTCCAGGATGCCGTCCGAAATCTGGTCGCAGACCTTGTCCGGATGCCCTTCCGTTACCGATTCTGATGTAAAAAACCTCTTCATGTGGCTCCCTTGTGCCGAGGCAACCTCCCGGCACACTCTCCTTTCCTAATTAGAATCCAGTGTCGCTTTACGCCTGCGAGAGGCGCTTCTTCATCAGCTCCGGTTGCGTGGCGAAGGCGGTCGCCGTCGCGTCGCTGATTCTGCCTTCTTTATATAGCTTCAGCAGCCCGGCATCCATCGTCACCATGCCCTCCGCCTGAGAAGATGTGATGACGCTGTCGATCTGGTGGATCTTGCTTTCGCGGATCATGTTGCGGATCGCGTCGTTGACGATCATGATCTCGAAGACAGGGATGACCTTCTCGTCCACGCTGCGCACGAGCTGCTGCGAGACGACGGACTGGAGCACCATGGCGAGCTGCACACGGATCTGCCCTTGCTGCCCGGCGGGGAAGGCATCCACGATGCGGTCGATCGTATTGGCGGCACCCACCGTGTGCAGGGTGGAGATGACGAGATGCCCCGTCTCGGCAGCGGTCATCGCGATGTTGATCGTCTCCGAATCGCGCAGTTCGCCGAGCAGGATGACATCGGGTGCCTGCCGCAGCGCCGCACGCAGGGCGACGACGTAGCTCTCCGTGTCGAGCGATATCTCGCGCTGGCTGACGATGCTCCTGTTGTGCCTGTGCAGGTATTCGATGGGATCCTCGAGCGTGATGATATGGGCGTTGCGCGACTTGTTGATCTGATCGATCATGCAGGAGAGCGTCGTCGACTTGCCGCTGCCCGCAGGTCCGGTCACAAGCACGAGCCCCTTTTTCTTGTCCGCCTGCGCAAGCACGACGGGCGGAATGCCGAGCGACCCCGGGTCGGGCAGGTCGAATGCCACGACGCGGATGACGGCAGCGAGCGTGCCCCTCTGCTTGTAGGCGCTGACGCGGAAGCGCGCCACCCCCGGTAGGGAGAAGGAGAAATCGTCGTCGCCGCCGCCCAGGACACGCGCCATGTCGCGCTGCCCTGATGCTGCGTAGATCTGCCGCAGCAGGCTCTCCGCCTCCTCCGGCATCAGGCGTTCGCCCGACATCTCCGCAATGATGCCGCCCACCTTGTAGGACAGCGGGCGTCCGGAGACCATATATATGTCAGACGCTTCGTCTGTTGTCGCCTTTTTCAATAATTCTGCCAGTTCAATTGCCATTCCAAGCTACCGTTTCCATGCCAAAGCATTCCTCACACAGCCGCAGGCAGACGCATCCAGCCGCACCAGACAGCAGCTGGTCAGCCGATCGCGAGGTCAAGCCCTTCGTCGGGCTCCCACTCCGATGTCGAACGCACCTGCCAAAGCTCACGGACCACCTTGCCGCCCGCGCCTACGCGCAGCGACACGAACAGACTGCGGTTTGCGTCGATGGGTACGTCGAACGAGACCACCTTTTCTTTTATATTATACCCTTTTTCCCTGAGAACTGCTTGCCAGCCCGCCCCGCTCGCCACGAGCGCTGCAACTTCGGCGACCCGTTCCTCCGCCGCGCAGTCCGCTTCATAGAAGGCGCTCGTCGCCGCTGCCGTTTTCTGCGACAGCGTCAAGTCCGCCTTCGACGTCATGACGGAGAGGGCGGAGAAGACGATCAGGACGAGGATGACGAGGATGGCGATGATGGACGCGACCCCCATCGACGTGCCGAAACTGCCTTTTTTGGAACGCCTGCGGTCAAGGGGCATAGGCTTTCACCACCAATCTGTACAGGGGCTCTTCCTGCCCCTTTTTGCTGACGACGATGTCCATGCTGTCCATCCCCTCCGGTATGCCGATGTCCACGAGCGCCGTCAGCTGATACACGGTATCCGTCCCGTCCGGGGACTGCGTCTCATGCCAGTCCTTGTCAAAGCCCCGCTCCAATCCGAGAGGGCGGGCGCTCAGGGCTTTGTACAGGGCGGTTCCATCCAGCGTGGTCGCCTTGAAGCGCTCCGCCTCGGACTCCGCCTTCAGCACTGCCATCGTCAGATCCTTCGACTCGGCGGATAGGCTGTATGTCTTCGCAAAGATGTTGGAGCAGACCGCCGCCGCGATCGTGAAGACGAGGATGACGAACATCAGCTCAAAGAGGAAGATGGCTGTCTTGGAAACCTTCATGTGCCCGTCCTCCTTCCGACCACGATGCTTTCCTCATCCCCCCTGCCGTTGAGGATCGTGATCCGCAGCGTGGAGCCTTCCTCGCTGAGGTGCAGCTCCCGCAGATCCATGATCGCCTCTCCCTCCATCCCCGAGGTGTCGGCATCCGCCGCAGTGACCAGCTCGCGCAGCTTGCCGTCCCGGACGAAGATCAACGTCTCATAGGTATCCTCGCCGACCTCCTCCCGGAGGATCAGGGCATCCTGTCCGTCCACGCTGCCGATGGCATATCCGGGCGGCGCGCTCTGCCGAATCTTTTCGGCGATGTAGACGAGCGATGTGCGCGTGTCGAAGTTTGCCTGCATGTGCTCCGCCGAATTCGCGTAGATGCGTGCGCCCATCGTCGCGACGAAGATGGCACTCAAGGCGAAGACCCCGAGCAGGGTGATGGTGAACATGAGGTTGACGGCGTGCTTTCGTTTGCCCATGGCTCAGCCCTCCAGTGGAAAGACGCGGATGTCGGGCATGATGTTCTCCCCGATCGCCCTGTAATGGTACACGAAGCGGTGGCGGTCGAGGGCAAGCCCGTAGTGCTGCTCCAGGTACTCGATGCCCGGCGGGTAACGTCCCTCCAGGGCATAGCACTGCACGGTCGCGCGGATGAGCGCCTCCCGCGCGATCCGCTCGGACTCACGGCTCTCGCTCGCGCCCAGCGACGAGGCAAGATGCCAGACGAGCGCTAGCACGCAGATGGCGAAGGCGATGTACGCAGCCATCTTCCGCTTGCCTGATTTTCTCTTTTCCCGAAACACTCTTGCCATGTCAGGTGTTTTCCCTTACACGATGGTCGTCATGACAGCGAGCAGCGGCAGCATGGCCGACAGGAGGATGAGCCCCACGATGACGCAGAGCACGGCGACCATGGTCGGCTCGATGACGGAGATGAGATTGTCGAGCCGCTCGTCCGTCTGGGTCTCGTAGTCAGCGGCGATCTGCTCCATGACCGTGTCGAGGCTGCCCGACTTGAACCCGAGCGTCAGCATGCGAGCCTCCATCCCCGTGAAGATGCCCGTCCCGGCGACGGAGTCTGCGAAGGGCTCCCCTGCGCCGATC